>JAAZDN010000117.1 GCA_012512805.1 Erysipelothrix sp.
TTAAATTTGCTGCCTCTGGTAGCTTTTCTTCATTAAATACAAGTTGAGTTAATCCATAACGATCACGTAAGTCAATAAAAATTATTGAGCCAAAGTTTCGTTTCTTACTAACCCACCCGACTAAACTAATTTCTTGATTCACATGACTTAAATTAAGTTCATTATTATGATGTGTTCTATTCATGATTTGCTTCCTTCTTTTCTTTAATATAATCAATCACTTCTGACCACTTAAGGCTAACTTGTGATTGATCGATACTACTTTTAATTTGAACAATTCCTTGATTTAGCTCATCTTCTCCCATGATAAGAATAAATTGAGCTTGGTAACGATCGGCTGATTTGAACTGTGCCTTTAAACTACGATTAGCTACATCCATTTCAGAACTTAAGCCTGCTTGACGAAGTTGATCGACCAACTTCATCATTTGAACATTCACACCTTGACCAAGCGAAATACCGTAGACATCAAGGATTTTCGGAGTACTTAGCTCAATGCCTTCCGTCTCAAGTGTTAAGATAAAACGCTCAATACCTAAGCCAAAGCCGACTGAACTTAGCTGTGGTCCTCCAAGATTTTCAACGAGGTGATCATAACGACCGCCTCCAAATACTGTTGACTGAGATCCCATATCCGCATGTTCTGAAATAACTTCAAAGACAGTATGAGTATAGTAGTCTAATCCTCTAACGAGTTGTTGGTCCACGACATAGTTAACCTTTAGTTCATCAAGTAGTGAGAGTACACCATTGAAATAATCCTTTGATTCTTGATTAAGTGATTGACTTAACGTTGGTGCATTGAGTAGTGCCTCATGTTGACGATCAACTTTACAATCTAAGATACGTAACGGATTTTGTTCATAACGACGCTGACAATCACCACATAATGAGGAAAGATGTGGTTTGAAATAATCTTTGAGTAATAAACGATAGTTATCACGGCTTTCATCATCCCCTAAGGTGTTGATGTGGAGTTTTAGATTTTTTAAACCAAAAGATTCAACAAAACGCATACCGACTAGCATTGCATTCACATCAACTAGTGGACTTTTTTCACCCATGAATTCAATACCAAATTGGTGGTGAATACGTAAGCGTCCTTTTTGAGGACGATCGTATCTAAAACATGGGGTTACATAGTATTATTTATGAAGTGGTTCAGGTTGTGTGTATAGTTTATGTTGGATAACACTACGAATTAATCCAGCCGTTCCTTCAGGTTTAAGTGATAAGGCTCGTCCACCACGATCTTCAAAAGCATACATTTCTTTATTGACGACATCAGATGAATCGTTTTCACGAGCAAACACTTCCAAGTGTTCAAATTCTGGGGTTCTCATTTCATTAAGGCCGTAGATTTTAGAAAACTCACGAATTCTCTCTTCAATAATATGCCATTTATCGATATCTACACCAAATAAATCTTGTGTGCCACGAGGGGCTTGATGTTGTTTCATAGGTCCTCCTTAAATAATAAAAAAGATGATACAAGGACGCTAAATGCGTGGTACCACCTTTGCTTGTTTCTTAAACCCTTAACGCGGGATACGCAAATGCCTACTTAGTTTCAACATTTATCCTTCGATACGTCTACCATTATCGTTTGTCATGAACTTTCACCAACCGTTCACTCTCTAAAGACAGACCATAACTCTTTTATCTTCATCGGATTTAGTGTTATTCTAACATAAAGATGTATTGTTTCAAACAAGATTATTCATAAACAATGAAAAGTTGCCAAGATGTGTTATAATCAAGCGGCTAGAAAGCGAGAAAACTATGACATTTAATGATTTAAACCTAAAAGAACCTCTATTAAGAGCTGTTAATGAAATGGGTTTTGAACAACCAAGCCCTATTCAAGAAGAAGCCATTCCTGCCCTTTTACAAGGACGTGATGTTTTGGGACAATCACATACAGGAAGTGGTAAGACAGCTAGAA
>JAAZDN010000118.1 GCA_012512805.1 Erysipelothrix sp.
AAGAGACAGGGCAAGCTTCAGTCATGAAGAAGCGATCATTACACTCGATGAACATCATCTTGATGCAAATAAAGACGATGATGGATCCGCTGTAATCAACATTCAAGATCTCTATTCAACAAAAGCTGTCCTTGAACAATTAGCAAAATTATAAAAACTCGAAGCCTAACCAATTTATCATAATGGTTACTCTTCGAGTTTTTTGATTATCGTTGAATACCGTATTCACGATCAAGGTACTCATCATAAGTACAACGACGATCAACGATGGTGTTATCTTCTTTAATTTCAATGATTCGATTCGCAATACTGTTCACGAATTGGTGGTCAGATGAGGCAAAGATCATCTCACCTTGATAGTCTTTTAAGGCGTTATTTAAGGCTTGAATGGATTCAAGATCTAAATGGTTTGTTGGATCATCAAGCAATAATAAATTGGGTTGTTCCAACATTGCCTTTGAGAACATACAACGGGCTTTTTCACCACCCGATAAGACCTTCACTTCTTTAAGTGGTTCTTCTCCACTAAAGAGCATACGACCTAAGAATCCACGGATGTATTGTTGATCATCAATGTCTGAATAATTTGAAAGCCATTCAATAATTGATTCATCACTTTCAAAGTACTCACGGTTATCACGTGGAATGTAGGCTTGTGTGACCGTTTGTCCAACATTAATACTTCCACTATCCTGTGTTACCTTACCGTTAATCATATCCATAATGAGCGATACTTTTAATGGATCACCAAGTAATAAAATTTTATCTTTTTGAATGACGTTAAGATTGAAGTTTTCAACGGTAGCACCTTCCGCAACCTTTGAAAGATCTTCTATAAAGAGAATTGATTTTCCTGAATCACGCTTTGCTTTAAATTCAATGAAAGGATACTTACGTTGACTTGGAACAAGATCATCCAAGACAATCTTATCTAATGTTTTCTTTCGTGAAGTTGCCTGTTTTGATTTTGAGGCGTTAGCTGAGAAGCGGGCAATAAAGGCTTCAAGTTCTTTAATCTTTTCTTCTTTCTTAAGATTTGTGTTCTTCATTTGTTGAAGTAAAAGTTGACTTGTTTCATACCAGAAATCGTAGTTGCCCGCAAATATCTTAATCGAATTAAAGTCAACGTCCGCAATGTGTGTACACACCTTATTTAAGAAGTGACGATCATGACTCACAACGATGACAGTATTAGGATAGTTAATAATAAATTCTTCTAACCATGCAATTGCCTGAACATCTAAGTTGTTTGTGGGCTCATCTAAGAGTAGTGTGTTTGGTTTACCAAATAAAGATTGAGCTAAGAGGACCTTAACCTTATCTCCACCACTAAGATCGTGCATTAAAAAGTCATGTTTTGCGGTTTCAATACCCAGTCCTTCTAAAAGAATACCTGCATCACTTTCTGCATTCCAGCCGTCCATCTCTGCGAACATTCCTTCAAGATCTCCAGCACGAATTCCATCTTCTTCAGTGAAATCAGCTTTGGCATACAGTTCATTTTTCTCTTGCATTATTTTATAGAGGGCTTCATTACCCATCATGACCGTATCTAAGACAGAATAGGCATCATAGGCAAACTGATCTTGTTTTAACATAAACAAGGTTTCATTTTCAGGAATCACAACGTGACCTTCGTTCGGTTGTAGCTCCTTACTTAATACTTTTAAAAAGGTTGATTTTCCTGCACCGTTGGCTCCAATTAAACCATAGCAGTTTCCATCGGTAAATTTTAAACTTACATTACTATAGAGGACGCGCGATCCAAATTGAACGGCGACATTTCTTACTTCAATCATTACAAACACTCCTTACAATCAAGATATTATAACACAGTTTAAGCTTATTTACGCTTCGAGTCTTTAAACGGACAAAATAGTCAAAAAGAGCAGTAAATAAAGGGTTTTCAACGAATATTTGGACATATAAAGAATAAAATGCTACAGTCAAAGTGAAGAATACTTAAAGGAGCACACTATGCACAGACAAGTAAGAAGGTTTATGCTTATGTTTATGGTTGGAATGAGTTTGATCAACCACTCGCTTATAAGTGAACAATCACAACTCGAAGTCCAATTTACACACGATTGGGAGCAGGATGTCATCTGTATTGACACGCATGAAATCATTGAATATTATGATGAAGTGACGATGAACATTAAGAACGATCAAATCAGATATTTTGCTTATTATCTCAGTAAAAACAACGAAGACATACTCATTAAAAAAAGTGATCAATACCCTCAACTCACCCTCAACAGCTGTGATGTGATAAAGGTGTTGCGTGAAGTTCAACTCACGGATGATGTTGATGACTTAGACTTTAAACTTATCGTCATAAATACGGATGATGAGATGGCGAGTATATTTGGAACAGGTGGAATATTTGGTCTAACACGTATATTTCAAAACGGACAGCTTGACCTTAGTGTTTCACCACAGGCTAAGATCGATGAAGCGCTCATAAACTTAAGCACACATTATCATCAAATTAAACACTTTGAAGTAGATTTAAGTGATGATGAATCACTTCAAAGAGACATTGATCAACTGCATGTTTATCTTGAGATAGCCAAGCGAATCGTAGAGAATCCATATGGTTATTCAGAAGTATATATGACACAAATCGATACACAGATCTGCCTATACTATGAAACACTATTACATCATTCAGCATGTGAAGATGATGAAACATCATCACCACCTCCAAGCGATAAGGAGGAAGATAAAAAGGATCAAGAGCACATAAGTCCCCCACAAGTGAGTAAACCAATTATAGAAGTACAAGAAGACGCAGTATCACATCAAAGTGATGATATAGATAAACGATTTATACCGCCCCAAACAGGTCTTAAATCAACGCTATGGGCTTATAGCGCACTGAATCTTAGCGGACTTTTGCTCGTCTTATTAAACAAAGATAAATAAAATCTTAATCACATTTTTACAGTATTTACCTATCACTTTTGTGTAACATAGTGTATTATAGATGAAGTGTTAAAGAGGGGTAGAAAATGAAGAAAAATGTAAACATGTTATCAGGTGATATTAAAAAGGTTTTAATCGCCTTATCACTTCCAATTATCGCATCAAACTTTGTCCAAACAGCCTTTGGATTGATCGATATGATTTGGATTGGACGACTAGGAACTAATGCGGTATCCGCAATCGGAACGGCCAACTTTTATATTAGTTTCGCAACGGGTATTTCATCACTCATTGTCATTGGTACAGGAGTACGGACGGCCCAAGCACTTGGAGCAAACAATCACGAAAAGGCAAAAGGCTATGTACTGAATAGTTTAGTAACAGCACTTAGCTTATCCGTCTTATTTTCAATCATACTCTATGTCTTTACAGAACCCTTAATCGGCTTCTTTAGTTTGAATGATATACTTGTGGAATCGATGGCACATGAGTACTTAAAAGCCGCAATCTTTGGTGTACCGCTACTCTTTTTATCAACAGTGATGACGTCAATTTTAACGAGCTATGGTAACGTCAACTTAACGTTTAAGGCAAATACAGCCGGACTCTTACTGAATATTGTTCTGGATCCAATCATGATCTTTGGACTATTAAATACACCAGCCTTTGGAGTTGTGGGTGCTGCATGGGCTACGAATATTTCACGCCTCTTAACCTTACTGATGATGGTGATCTATGCAAATGATGAGATTAAACAAAGTATCAAAGAAAAGTTATCCTTAAATAAAATTATTGATGTTGTAAAGATCTCATGGCCAGCTGCAGCACAGTCCATCATCTTTACCTTTATTTCAATGATTATTGCGAAACTTATCATTGAGTTTGGAACGGATGCGATCGCAACCCAAAAGATTGGAATTCAAATTGAATCTATTACATGGGTTACAATCGGTGGACTGCAAGGAGCGATATCAGCCTTTGTTGGACAAAACTTTGGAGCAAAGAAACCACAACGTATTATCGATGGCTACAATACGTCCCTAAGAATCGTCATATATTTTGGTCTGATCGTAACAGTTTTCTTTGTCCTCTTTGCGAAACCGATCTTCTCAATCTTTATCAGTGATCCAGCAGTCATTGCTATGGGTGTTGGCTACATGCAGGCAATTGGATTCTCACAAGTGTTCATGTGTGTTGAAATGTTATCCGTAGGAGCCTTTAATGGACTTGGAAAAACATATGCACCACCACTTGTATCCATATTCTTTACCTTCCTACGCATTCCAATGTCAATGTTACTTACACCATACCTAGGTCTTAGTGGTATCTGGTGGTCTATCAGTATTACCTCAATGTTTAAGGGTATTACCTTAGTCGTGTGGTATAAGTCAATTATTAAAAAAGAATTAAGTGTATTAGCATAAGTGTAAACTAAAAGATGAGTATTTCATTCTAATCAGAATGAAACACTCATCTTTTTTGTACACATTACAACTCGAAATCTATGGTTTGACCACGTGCAATTTGAAGATCTGACTTCGCTAATTTTAACTCATACTTAAGATTGTGAAGTTCTTTCTCTATATTATCATAGTAATCTTCACTCACAAGCACAACAGTATTATTATCTTCAGTGAGTATCACATAGTGTTGATTATTTAGTGCAATGTCATCAAAAATCTCTTCGAATTGATCCTCTAACTCGTGATAATGAAGTTGTTTAATTCGTAAGAAGCGGGTGTCATGATTAATCCTCATTTCTAATAATTAATGATAAATCATCTAAATTATCTATAAAATGAATAGACCGTAATTCAGCTTCAGTATAAAAGCCATGTTCAATCATCATTTGATATTGAGCTTTGAGTGGTTCGTAGTAGCCACGATGATTTAAGAGTATGCATGGCTTATCATGTTGATGAACACGTGCGAGTGAAATGACTTCTACGATTTCTTCTAAGGTTCCTGGGCCTCCAGGTAGGGCAATAAATGCGTCTGCTTCTTCCGTCATTCTCAGTTTGCGTAATTGCATCGTATCTACTTCTTCAAGATGTGTAATATCGGTTTTAGCAAGTTCTAAGTCTTTTAAAAAACTTACGATAATACCGTAAACATTTCTCTTTCCTTCTAAGATTGTATTGGCGAGAATGTCCATTAGACCGACACTTCCACCACCATAAACTAAGTCATGATCGTGCTTTAGCATCCATGCTCCAAGATCTCGAGTTAAGACTTCAAAGGATGGATCATTTCCAAGGGTAGAACCAAGATAAACAGCGATTTTCATATTATCATCTCCATTGATTCTATTTTATCATATGCACTCATTTTGAAGACTCCTAAATGTTTTTAAGATATTAATGTATGCGATTCCATTTTATATTGTTTCAAAGCTGATAAAGCGTTATACTTGATGTGAGAATAAGTATTTATTATGGAGAGGAAGGTTATGTGAAAATCGTTGTATGTATTAAACAAGTACCAGGAACACAAGATGTTAAGGTTGATCCAAATACGGGTGTACTCTTGCGTTCGGGTATTGAAACAAAAATGAATCCCTATGATTTGTATGCACTTGAAACAGCTCGAAAGATTAAGGAAAGAGTGGGAGGTCTCATTACGGTCATTACGATGGGACCACCTGCTGCAAAAGCGATCATAGAAGAAGCCTATTCACTCGGTGCAGATGCAGGACTCTTAATTACGGATCGTAAGTTTGCGGGAGCGGACGTTTTAGCAACATCCCTAACACTCGCATCAGGTATTAAAACAATCGGTGATGTTGATCTGATCTTATGTGGTAAACAAACAACCGATGGTGATACGGCTCAAGTTGGTCCAGCCATTGCCGAGTATTTAAACATACCCCATGTCAGTTGGGTACTTGAACTATTAGATGTAAGTGAAAAAGACATTATCGTAAAACAAGATCTTGGATCACATTACGCAAACAGTTCACTACCATTTCCTTGTTTACTCACTGTAGAAAAGGATATCTTTGAACCACAACTTCCATCCTATCTTTTAAAACAGGCCGCAAAGGATCGTAAGATTGAAGTCATAAGCCTACATGATTTGGATAATAATGATGAGACACAGTATGGTCTTGCGGGATCTCCAACTCAGGTTGAAAAAATCTTTGAACCAGAGACAAAGGCTGATGCCATTGAGTTTATAGGAAACAGTAAAGATCAGGCCCAGGCCTTGTATTCTAAGCTTGTACAACTTAAGTTTGTAAGTAAGGAGGACATCGTATGAGTGGTATTGTTATCGATCATGATAAATGTATCATGTGTGGTCTCTGTGTTCCAAGTTGTCCCTTTAATGCCTTAGAAGATCAAGGAAAGATCATTGTCAATGAAAACTGTAAGGTCTGTAAGATATGTATAGGTGTCTGTCCAACTGGCGCAATTTCCTTACAAGAAGAGATTAAAGAAGCTGTTGATAAGAGTATATACAGTGGTATATTAGTCTTTGTCGAACACTTTGATGGCGAAATACATCCGGTTACAATTGAACTGATTGGTAAGGCACAACAGTTAGCAAAAACTATAAATGAAAAGGTAAACTGTTTAATGATCGGAAGTGACATTCAAGAAAGTGCTGACTCACTGCTTGACTATGGTGTATCAGAAGTTATTGTGTATGATGATCCTGCCTTTAAGTATTTTAAGGTTGATAACTATGCGAATGCCTTTGAAGAGGCGATTAAATATTTAAATCCAAGTTCAGTCTTAGTCGGTGCCACAACGACGGGGCGTTCCTTAGCACCACGCGTTGCAACACGATTTAGAACGGGACTGACGGCAGATTGTACGGTTCTTGAAATGCGAGATAATTCAGATCTTGTACAAATACGTCCAGCCTTTGGTGGAAACATTATGGCCCAGATTTTAACGACGAACAGCCGACCTCAGTTCGCAACCGTCAGACCTAAGGTTATGGATGCAGCACTTAAACAATCACGCTTTGGAACACTAACACATAAAACATTAGATCCAATCAGACGTGCAAGTAAAATAAAAATAAATGAAATTTTTGAAAAAGCAAGTGAACTTGATATTAGTAGTGCAGAAGTACTCGTTGTAGCGGGTAACGGCATTAAGGATGAAGCCGGCTTTGCCCTTTGTGAAGACTTAGCCAAGGCTTTAAATGGAACGTTGGCCGTAACACGTCCCGTTGTGGAACGTGGATACTACTCCTATCTTCATCAAATTGGACTTTCAGGACGTACCGTAAAACCTAAGCTCATTATTAACTGTGGTATTAGTGGCGCCATTCAATATACAGCGGGTATGAATCAAAGTGAGATGATTGTATCGATTAATAGTGATGAGAATGCCGAAATCTTTAAGCACTCAGATATTAAACTTGTTGGGGATGTATATGAGATTATTCCTGAACTGCTTGCTCAAATAAAAGGAGGACACAACTAATGTATCATCAGATTAGTGAAGAAGATGTAGCGTACTTTAAGACGATTGTTAAAGAACAGGATCTGTATGTTGGATCTCAGATTCACAAACAATATACGCATGATGAGATGGAACTGTACGGAAAGTACTTACCGGATGTTGTGATTAAAGTTGAGAATGCAGATGAGATTCAAGCAATTGTAAAGTATTGTAATGATTACCGTATTCCAATTACTCCACGAGGATCAGGTACTGGATTATGTGGTGGCTGTGTTGCCCTCTATTATTATGCAGCAAAGTACAATTACCTGGTAGTGGGTACTGATAACTGGAGTGAATTGAAGGTAGGCTATTTTACT
>JAAZDN010000003.1 GCA_012512805.1 Erysipelothrix sp.
ATAATATCGCCAGCCATCATCCCACCGATTTCGGCAGGTGAGTCTTCAAAGACACGATCCACAATCAAGATTCCATTATCACTTTCATAATATTGAATACCAATACCAACATATGATCCTGACAAGCCTTCGGTATAACTTGCGATTTCTGCCGCAGATAAATATGAAGTATGTGGATCAATAGTACTTAGATTGGCCATCCCATAAAATCCATTATCAGGAATAAAGGTATCTAAATTTTCAACATCTTTACCAAAATACCATTTTTCAGTAAGTATTTTTTCTATCTCGCTAAATTTATTACTTTCTTGATTCGTATTGTATGGAGCAATAGCCTGTGAAAAGCCCATACCCAGTAAAAACATAAAGAAGGATAAAACCGCAATAGAAATACGACGATTAAGTTTTGATTTCTTTGCATCTTTTTTTTCATCCGGCCACTTGTGGCGTTCAATCTTCACTTCATTTACTTCTACAATTTCTTTTTTATCTTCCATATGCTTCTCCTACCTAATGATTAACTTACATTGTTATTTAAAATACTGCTCCTGGATCCAATCGACAGGGTGCACTCATTCCAATGTCCATACAACGTCGATTAAAGTTCATGTTTAAACCGTGTAATAAACTACCATTCCATGTTGATAGATAATCGTTTATACTGCGATTTCCAAGATAATACACTTCAACGTGAACATGCGGTCCTGTTGAATTTCCTGATGATCCTATACGACCAATAACTTGTCCTTGTGTAATGACAGTTCCTGATGCAATTGGGGAATTTACTTGCATGTGTGAATAATTTAAGGCATAGGTTTTTCCATCCACATTTACTAAAATATGAACCTGGTTACCGCCACCTGCAAGACCACCCTGAGCACGACCACACATATCACCAAGCCGTCCAAATGTTGGACATCCGTTTGCTGAAGCGACTACAACACCGTTCGCAGCTGCATAAATTGGTGTGCCTGCTGATGAGGCATAGTCATATCCATAATGGGGTACGTTTGATCCATAATAGTGCCACACTTTCGCAGAGAGATATCCACCAGAGATTGGGCGCATAAAACTACTGGATGATGGTAAGGCATTGAGTGCCTTTTGATTTTCTTGAATCGCTTTTCGAACTGCATCCGCATCGGCATACGCTTGTTCTTGTAATCTCGATATTTCTTCAATTAACTTTAAGTGGTTAGCGGCCGCAATATCAACTTCTCTTTTCAAAACTTCAGTATTTGCTTTATTTGCATTGACCGTTTCCATATTTAAAGCAATTGTCACTTTATTTTGTTCTAGTACAGCCTGTGATTCTTTTTGTTGTTCTATAAGTTTATCAATTTCTTTAATTTGAATGGCTTCAATTTCTAAAATGTCATTTACAAGTGATGCTGACGCAATAAGAGATGTAAAATCGATCGCCTTAAACAAGAAATCAATTTCATATCCAAAGCGCATATCAGATTGTGTCTTTTGCATTCGTTCGATAATGATCGCATCTTTAGCTGCAATCTCTTCTTCTCGGAGTGTAATCTCTTGTTCAATTTCTAATATCGATGCTTCTAAACTCGCAATGTTATTTTCTAAGGCTGTAATTTGAATCTTATAATCATCAATTATTGCCTGATACTCGGCTGCTAAATTAAGTTGCTCTTGTAGGTCACCCTTGTACTTTTCCATTTGACCCTTATATTCATTTGCCTTTGAATTTGCTTCTTCAATTTTACCACTGAGAAACACATTAAATTTAGAACAAAGATCTTTGTTCTCTTTGGCCGTATGTGGTGTACTACATAGTGTTCGATAGTAACTTTGATTACTTTCAAACTCACTATCTGTCACTGCAAAAATACTCGTCCAATTCATGAAGATCATAAGTACTAAGAATGAAATGATTAATTTACTTTTTTTCATCGTTTCCACCTCAAATATCGTGTTACCGATATAAAACTTCCTAAAAAACCGACAGCCATCCCAATAAATAATAAGAGTAATGACAATTGAAGCATAAATGGATGTATAGGTTGAAGGACAAACATCTTAGATAAGAGTACTCCTCCTGTATTAGAATATAGCTTCGTATATCCATAAACCATAATACCGATTGGAATAATGGATCCTAGGGCTCCAATGAGCATCCCGCCAATAACAAATGGGATACGAATAAAGCTATTACTCGCTCCAACATTTCGCATAATGCTTATTTCTTCACGCTGGGCATAAATCGACGTCTTAATCGTATTTGAAATTAAATACAGAGCAAGCAGTGATAGAATGACCACGATAATCCAACCTGTTTGTTGTGTCGTATTTAAAGTTTTTACGAGTGTTTCAACACCTGCTCCACCTTGTTCTGCACTTTTCACACCTTTGAGACTTGATATTTCTTCATTGATCATACCGAGATTGGTTGCATCATTTACCTCAACGAGAAACACATCATACAGTCGATTGTTTTCTCCACGATGGCGGCGATAATAATCGGCCTGTTGGGGATACAGATTAATTTGTTTTTCTAATTCTTCATGACGGCTTGAATACGTAATGTTCGTAACATTTTGAACACTGGCGATCTTCTCTTGTAAGATCACAATGTCCTCTTCATTTGTACCATGATCAATTTTAACTAAGATACTTAAACTACTTTTTATACTGTCTGAAATGGATGTAATGTTTGTTGAAATGATAATAAAGACACCAATTAAAATTAATGTAATCGTAACGGCTGTCATACTGGATATTGTCATCGCGAGATTTCGATAAACATTCACAAAACTCTCTTTTAAGTGACGTGATATTCGATTAAACATGGTAGTCACCACCTTCTTGACTTAAGTATCCACCTTTGTCAAGATCAGCTGCAACGTATCCACTGTTTAAGACAATTGTACGTTTCTTTAATTGATTTACAATATTATCATCATGAGTCACCATTATAATCGTTGTATTTTCTTCTTCGTTTATTTTTTCAAGTAAGGCCATAATTTCACGTGACATGCTTGGATCAAGATTTCCTGTTGGCTCATCCGCAATGAGGAGTGTTGGCTTATTCGCAATGGCGCGCGCAATCGCAACACGTTGTTGCTGACCACCTGAAAGTTCATGTGGAAAAGCATTCGCCTTATCTGGAATCCCTGTTAGTTTTAACACTTCACGAACACGTGTTCGAGCTGTTTTCTTATCTGCACCAATTACCTCTAAGGCAAAATAGACATTCTCAAACACGGTCTTCGCCTGCAGTAATCTAAAGTCTTGAAAAACAACACCAATCGTACGGCGATAACGTGGTACAGCACGATGCGATAATTGTCCTACATTCGTATCACGAACCCAAACCTCACCTTTTGTTGGAACCTCTTCACTATTAATCAGTTAAATTAAGGTCGATTTGCCGGATCCCGTCGAACCAATGACGTAGACAAACTCACCATCTTGAATTGTTATATTTATATTATTTAAGGCATGAACGCCATTTGGATATTTCTTTGAGACATCAATTAGTTTTAACAAAATACCACATCCTTACTCTAATTATTATACCATATAACCCACTAACAAAATGTGTGCAATATATGTGTTTTAAATATATTTAAGCTATTCTGTGGTAATATTGTTTAAAAGGAGTCTTTATGAAAATTATAAAAACAATAAACCAAGATTATGAACTCATCGATTTAAAAGATGGATATAAGTATGAACGTATTGGTGGCGTATTAATAAAACGTCCTGATTCAAATGCAAAAGGTACACTAAACAATCCTAACATTGAACAACAATTGGATGCTGAATACATTGGTGAAGTTGGCAAAGGAAACTTCATCACCCACCGTGATCTTCCAGATAACTGGATGGTCAACATGAATGATATGCACTTACGTATTAAACCTTCTTCATATAAACATATCGGACTTTTCCCTGAACAAAAAGTCCATTGGGATTATGTTAAAGACAAGATTGAAGCAAGTGATAAACCCGTAAAAGTACTAAATCTTTTCGCCTATACAGGTGCCGCAACAATCAACGCAGCCTTAGCTGGTGCATCCGAAGTTGTTCATGTTGAAGCCTTAAAACAGTTAAACAATTGGGCCCAAGAAAACAGTAAATTATCAAATGCTGATCACTTAAATATTCGCTACTTCCAAGATGATGTCATCTCATTTTTAAAACGTGAAATTAAACGTGGTAATAAATACCAAATTATTATTATGGATCCACCAAGCTTTGGTCGTGGTCCAAAACAACAGATTTGGAAGTTTCAAGATAACATCGATGAACTCTTATCCTTATCTGCACAATTATTAGAGGATCCACTCTGTCTGATCATTAGTACGTATACACCTTCAGTAAATAAAGATGCACTGTATCATACACTAAAGAAACACTTTAATCAGACTGACATTGAAACCTATGCGATGGTCCTTGAAGCCGTCAATAACAAACGTTTATACTGCGGTGTTGGTGGTACGATTAATTTTAAATAGAACTTAAAAAAGCGGAAATTCCGCTTTTTACTTTCTTAAATTTTTCATTAATCGTATGAGTTTATCTTTAAGTGTTTGAC
>JAAZDN010000119.1 GCA_012512805.1 Erysipelothrix sp.
CTCTATCGTTTACCAATGATTGATGGCTTTAATGATACGGATCCTGATGCAACTCTACTCCATAAGTTTTCGCACTTACAGTGGGATATAAGGGCCTATATTGTGGACGGATTACCATCGATTAAACAAAACTATTTCTATGTATCCATACAAGATTTATTAGATGCTTATCCACTTGTTACGGCCCATAAGAAAATATTGAAGACACTAAATATAATATAGATTGAGCCACTTTTAAAGATAAACAATTATTATGATCATCACGCTTGTCATTTTTAAAATAATTACTGATTTTATGCCTGAAGATGATTAAGCATTAAAGATAAGAAAAGCGATACTCAGTGATCGCTTTTTAAGTGATGAAATTGTATTTTATTTTCTTAACACGAGTATATATCGATGTTCAATTGAATCAATTGTTCCTTTAATAAGTAGTTCATCTTCTAGCTTTAAGAGATTATCAAAGTGTGTATCAACACTGAAGTTTGGAAATTCCCATTCAATGATCTTTGCGTAATATACAATAGCTTTTACATCAAAGAAGCTTAAACGAGCATGATATTCCTGTGCTTTGAGTACTTCGAAGTGTAATGATTTTGCTGCTTCAACTTGAACGTGTATGCGATTTGATTCATCCGTAATTAAATCTGTTCCAAACAGTTTTTTAGAAAGGTCCTTGCTATTATCAGATCCTACCTGCTGTGTTATGAAGATTCCCCCAGGTTTTAAAACCCGGTACACTTCATTTAAGTTAAAGGATTCATGACGATTTGTGATGATATCAAAGCATTGATCTTCAAATGGAAGCAGATCATCATCACAAAAATGTACGCTAATACCAAGTGGTTCTAAGGTTTCTTTACACAGTGTATAGTTAGGAAGATATCCTTCTGTCACAAAAGTCTGTGTATAAGGATGGTTAAAACTTTTAAGGATACTACCATCACCCGTTCCCATATCTAAGAGTGTATCAGATGCTTTAAGATAACTTAAGACATCTTTGTGATAACTCCACGGTAAGTCTTCCATTTCCCAGCGTCCATCCAGATGACTAAAATCCCATCCTTTAAAACTATGCTCTTCTTCTTGCTTATAAAGGGCGTAGTGTTGTTTATGCTTGTTCATAAGTACACCTCACTATCTATTATAAATGTATGTCTTGCTCTAAATTTTGTCAATAGTTCACATTAAAGATGTAACTTGGCATAAGATTTGTGTAATCTACCATTATATAGTGTAATCAAGCGATTTACAGTGTAAGATATAAGTGCTTAGGAGGAATAAATGATGCGCATTGAACTGCATAGTGATCTTGATGAAAATGAAATTAAAGAAAAACTCAAGTCAGCTGAAATTGTCAGTGAAGGTGACTATCTTTTGATTCCTAAAAATAATCGATTTAAAGTGTACGATACAGAGGGGCTCATCTTTATTAATCTAGAAGATATAGCCTATGTTGAAGCCTTTGATAAGATTGTCACTGTTTACACTGAACATAAACACTATGTTTCACTTATTAAGCTCTATGAATATGAGGATGAGGCCGATTATTTTATCCGCATTAGTAAATCAGTTGTCGTGAATAAACATCATATTCAAGAAATCAGACCGAGTTTGAACATGAAGTTTAAACTTGTTGTAAATGATACACTCTTAGAAGTGAATCGGACGTATTATTATGAATTCAAAGCCCATATCGGTATTTAGGAGGACAACATGAAATCATTTATTATTGTATCACTAGTCTTAATAATGGTGGGTATACTGTTACTTATTGGTTATAAAAAACTCTTCAAAGTAAATTCAAAAAATGCCTTAGCTGATAAGCCAGTACTGTCTTTACCGGATTTAAACGATTTGCTCATGTGGTACATTTATGTGTGTTTAATCATCTTCACAAGTCTAGGGATCCATATAAGCGTGACATATCATGATCAACGCGTAAGCAAATGTGTTGAGGAAGATGTGAGTGTAAGGGGAATTACGTCAGAATATCCACTCTGTATCAATCAATATTCAAATGTAGTCTTTAAAGATCACGATGAAGTGATACAAAAGGTGTTATTAAACAATGAAGCACTCATAGAACAGCTTGAAAAACGGCCACCCATCGCAACTGATAAACTTGATAATCTCTATTATCGAACAGAGGGATATGCTCAAGATACTGATGGGTACAAACTGCATGTACTCTTAACAATATATCTAAATTACTATGAGATAAAAACAATTGAAAATAGTATCGAGGTGATCAAGTAATGAAGAAAAAATACAGTGTGATACTTTTATTGCTCTTACTTATACTTTCTATTATAATGGTCAACATTACAACCGAAATTTACTGGAGTATTGCCTTTGATGCTGCCGATGGAAATTGGACTTTTGCACACTACTATTTAAGTGTGTATAAACAAGAGATACTCTTAATGACCTTAAGTATTAGTGCCTTATTACTGAGTGTACTCATTAAAAATAGTTTAAATA
>JAAZDN010000120.1 GCA_012512805.1 Erysipelothrix sp.
TAACATAAATTAAAATCTCAGTCAATATTTATCTCAATAGCAAGCTATCAGCTTAATAATGTATAATTGGAAAATAATCTGAAGTTGTACTATCAGGACCCAATTCAAATTCTTCTGTAAGGTCACTATTATATGCGTACACAATATTACCAGTATCGTCTTCCTTTGTTACAATGGCATCATATTCAAATTTCATAATCCCACCTTCACGATTTGGTCTAAAACGATCACGTGAATCATCAAATTCGACGATCACTCTATTATTATCATACGTTATCCGAGTAATTAAAGGATCTCCTTAAATGGTATACTGAAGGACATCTAATGTCGAAGACATACCTGATTCATAACTTTTAACAAAAGCTTCTATCGTAGCTTTTGAATTTTCTTGGAGAGTTCCATGCACTTAAACGGCCATACCATCAACTAATGCTTGTTCAAGTGTGTATTCATACGGATACTCATGAAGTGGCTTAATCTTTGATTCTTCTGTTTTTTGATTCTCATTTGTCTCACTATTAATAGGGAGAATGGTTTTCTTTATACCCGACATGTATATTAGAACTAACGAAATCGCCAAAATTCCCATAATGTCACCTATAGTATAACTTTTCTTTTTCTGTTTATGTTTCATAATATTCTCAATCCTTTCTTTTGGATTATTTGATGCAAAGTTTAGATTAAAGACTGGTGGCTGTTGACGAGCAATTGAATGCTTTAAAAGTGATTGAGCGTAATCTTGCTTAACACTTAGACCTAAGGTATTGATTGTAATTTCATCGCAAGACATTTCCATATCTTCTTCAAATTTTTCATAAAATATCCATACAAGCGGATTAAACCAATGCATACTTAATCCAATAAATGCAATGACTTTAATATAATGATCAAACCGTCGAATATGGACGTGTTCATGGAGCGTAATGTATTCTAATTCATTAACTTCTGTAATATTTGGAACATATATTTTTGGCTTGAAGAACCCAATAGTTAGGGGTATATTAATACGATCTGTTTTATAAACATTATCACTCACACACTGTACATCTTTAAGTGATTGCTTTAATTTTACATAACCTTTAATATTTTTAGATAACAAAACCAAGATTCCAGCTATCCATAGTATAGAAACTATAAGTAGAATAATATGATTAGGTGATAATATTGATCCACCATGTGAATGAGTTACTGTCGAAAGATTATTGTATGTTTGAGCATAGTTAACAAGTGGTAATTTTATACGATCAATAAAGTCAATAGCATCAATATTATTGACATTGGTTAATGGAGATATATTAAATTCAACATCAAAGAACAATCGAAAAAGCACTACAAACCTTAGGAGATACGGTATTTGTTTGGATTGTTTTTTTAAAACTCTGCGTACTATCATAATGAGAATTAAAGGTAAGTTACGTTAATACTCATTGATAAAACTCGTAAGAATAAGTTTATCATTGGCCATCCTCCATATGATTATTAATGATTTCAAGAATTTCCTCGATCTCATTTTCACTTAAATTATTTTGTCTTGTAAAGGCCGTAATAAACTTAGGAAGCGAACCTTCAAAACTATCATTTAAAAAATCAGTCGTCTTCCTAGATTCATACTCACCTAATGTTACAATCGCATCAACCATACCATTATTGTTTTCAAACAACTCTTTATCAATCAGCTTTCGCAACATCGTATACATCGTTGTACGTTTCCAAGAAAAAATATCATGTGCTAGTTCTGTTAGATCTTTTGACGAAATTGGCACACGCTCCCATAATACATAGGCAAAACGTTCCTCCATCTCACTTAATTCATACTTCAACATACAACCACCTCTTCATCTTATCTACAGTCTACAACATATAGACATTTTTTGTCTCCAACAAATAGACAAAAAGTTTAATAATATTTAAAAAGTCATGTTACTTCAAAACAAAGTTTACATGACTCTATAATTATTATTCTTCAATACACTTATCAATACGTTTTACAATTCTTAGATACACTTTACTACGGAAGGTTTTTTTATATCTTATCCCCATAAAAAAAACTCCCAAATAGGGAGTTTTGAACGATAAGCAGTAACTGATTAACGTTTTGAGAATTGTGGTGCTTTACGAGCGCCTTTAAGTCCGTATTTTTTACGTTCTTTTTTACGGGCATCTCTTGTTACGAATCCTGCTGATTTTAATGCAGGACGGTAATCGATAGAAACATTTAATAATGCTCTAGTGATTGCGTGTCTGATTGCTCCAGCTTGTCCGTTGAACCCTCCACCGTAAACATTTAACTTAACGTCATATTGGTTTACTGTGTCAGTAACTTCAAATGGTGATCTTACGACCATTTTTAAAGTATCCATTGGTAGGTATTCATCAAGTGATTTACCGTTAATTGTAATTACACCTGTTCCTGGAGTCATATAAGCTCTAGCAACAGAAGTTTTTCTTCTACCAGTACCTAAGTATTGTGTTTGTTGTGCTGACATATTGTCCTCCTTCTACAGTTTTAATTCCACAGGCATTTGTGCTGCATGTGGGTGTGTATTACCTGCATAAACAAATAGTTTACCTCTTTGTTTATTTCCTAATTTAGTATGTGGTAACATTCCCTTAATTGATCTTTCAACCCATTCTACTGGATATTTATCACGCATTACTTGAGTACTACGTTTACGCATACCACCTAAGTATCCTGAATAATTATAATAGAATTTTTTATTGTTTTGATCACCAGTAATTTGTGCTTTTTCAGCGTTAATTACGATTACAAAATCTCCACAGTCTACGTGTGGTGTAAAAATTGGTTTGTGCTTCCCTCTTAAGATTGATGCCACTTGTGTTGATAGACGACCTAAACTTTGTCCTTCTGCATCAACTACATACCATGTACGATTTAATTCGTTTGGTTTTGCCATTGTTGTTTGGCGCATATAATTTCCTCCTAACCAAAAGTAGTTTCCGGGGCTACTATTGGCATAAAGTGCCATCTATTATTATAATTTCTTTAAGACACTATGTCAACAATATATCCTTAATTACTCATATATTTTCATGTTTTACTACTTATATAATCCAAATACTGTTTTATTTTGAGGAACATTGGCTAAAACTATGGCTCCAGCCGCAATTGTTGCGCCCTCTTCAACGATGATATCTCCTAATATTAAAGCACCGGCTCCGATTGTAACCTTTGATTGTATTGTTGGATGACGTTGGTCATTGTTCATCTTTGTCGCACCAAGGGTAACGTTATGATACATCAAGACATCATCTCCAATAATCGAAGTTCCACCAATGACAATCCCCATACCATGATCAATAACAAAGCGTTCGCCAATGATGGCCCCTGGATGTATTTCAATACCCGTAACAAATCGTGCCCAAATGCTTATAAGTCTTGCGATAAAATGTAATTTATTTTGATAAAGAAAATGAGCGATACGATAGTAGCCTGTTGCCCAAAGTCCCGGATACAGTAAAACTTCTAGTTTACTTGTAGCCGATGGATCCTTAGCTTGATAGGCGTTTATCGTGTCGATGAGTTTCATTGACCAAACGCTCCAGTTGAGAGGTAACGTTCTCCTGTATCTGGTAGTATTACAACAATATTCTTACCTTCGTATTTTTCATCTTGAGCGACTTGAATTGCTGCAGCTAAGGCAGCACCTGATGAGATTCCACTGAAGACACCTTCAGTACGTGCTAAGTAGTTCGCAGTTTCAATCGCATCTTCATCATCAATTTGAATGATACGATCTAATAATTCAACATTTAGTACGTTAGGAATAAATCCTGCACCAATACCTGCGATCTTATGTGGGCTCGGTTCATTACCACTAATAACCGCTGAAAGTGTTGGTTCTACAGCAATGATTTCAGTATCAAGTTCTAAGTCATTGAAGTATGTAGCAATTCCAGTAACCGTACCGCCTGTTCCTACTCCTGAAACAACAACATCCACTTCACCATTTAAATCTTTAATGATTTCACGTGCTGTTGTATTAAAGTGTGTCGTTGGATTTTCATAGTTTTCAAATTGTGATAGAGTGACACTGTTTTCGTTTTCGCTCAGGAGTTGTTGAACCTTTGCGATTGCACCTTTCATACCGTCTGCCTTATCCGTTAAAATAACTTCTGCTCCGTATGCTTTTACAATTTGGATACGTTCAACAGAGACACTTTCTGGCATGACAATAACCACTTTATAGCCAAGTGCTGCTCCAACTAAAGCTGCACCAATTCCAGTGTTACCACTTGTCGGCTCATAAATGACGGTATCTTCTTTAATATCTCCATTTTCAATTGCTGCAAAGAACATTCCTTTCGCAATTCTATCCTTAACACTTCCTCCTGGATTAAAGAATTCAACCTTAGCAAAGATGTTTGCCTTAAGTTCTTTATCCTTAATAATATTGTTTAACTTTAATAATGGTGTATCACCAATAAGTTGTGTTATATTTTCATAGTACATGTGATCTTCCTTCTTTCTTTTAACCCTTACATCTTATATTCTTTTCACTTTTATTTCAACAATAACCGTCTCTAATTATTTTACTTTCTTTACAATTATGCTTGCACTTACGATTTATTATTGCTATAATAATTGGGCAGCCGCGGATGTGGCGGAATCGGCAGACGCACCAGACTTAGAATCTGGCGAGCAATCGTGGGGGTTCAAATCCCTTCATCCGCACCAAATAAAAATTAAATAAGTCCTTCGGGACTTTTTTTTATACTCCATTTAAAAAGATAATCTAATGATTATCTCTTTACGTCTATAATACTATTTCCAAATTCCTAGTTTCTTATCTTGCGCCGTTTTTTCAACTGCTTTAAGCTTTGTTAAGATTGATTGATCGACGGTTTTATTGTTTACATATTTAATTTCTGCAAAACCCTTTTCAAGCAATTTTTCTTGTAAGAGTTCTCCATCAATATACACCCATGCTAAGACACGATCATACTTATCATATTCATTTCCAACATCTTGTTTTAATTCAATGTTGTTCGCACTTGTAATGAGATCACACGTAAGATTACTGGCATCTTTTCCAAAGGGTTGAACCGGTGTATTTGGTTTTACTGTTTCTGGTGTATCGACGGCAAGTAAGCGTACGGTTTGTTTATCCAATTTGAAGGTATCACCATCTACACATTTGACCTCTTGATAATCAAGTGTCATAACTGTTGCACTCTGACGATTTGGAATGTATATTTCATTATACACATAGGTCGAAACACTTATGATCGCGAGTAAAACGACCGATAATACCGGATGTTTTACATATTTTTTTACATTTTTATTTAAATTATTTACTGTTGATTTCTTAATTTTTGCCATACTAATCATCCCCTCATTGACTTTACTTGTTTTAAACCTGACGCGCAAGTCTTATGCATAATATTCCCAGTTAAAAAGGTGCTAAGCACCTTTATTGAAATGGTATATTTCCGTTTTTAAACATACGTCCCATCATTCGCATTTGATCCTTCATCTTATCATATTGTTTCAATAGATTATTAACATCCTTGCGTGTTGTTCCACTACCATCCGCAATACGATTAATGCGTGATGCACGAATGATACGTGGGTTTTGGCGTTCTTCTATAGTCATTGAGTAGATGATCGCCTTGTTCTTGTTTAGGGCTGCTTCTGCATCATCAGTATCAATATCCTTCGTTAATTTGTTCATTCCTGGAATCATCTTTAAGATGCCACCAAGTGGTCCCATTCGATTGATTTGATCCAGTTGTGTCAACATGTCTTCTAAGGTGAATTGACCACTGAGCATACGCTCCATTGACTTCTCAGCCGCTTCCATGTCCATTTTTTCTTCAGCTTGTTCAACGAGTGATACAACGTCACCCATGCCCATAATACGATCAGCCATACGTTCTGGATAGAAGATATCAAGATCTTCAATTTTTTCTCCGGTACCCACAAATTTGATTGCGACATCCGCAACACTCTTGACTGATAGTACCGCACCGCCTCTTGCATCACCATCAAGTTTTGTTACCACAAGTCCTGATACACTTAAGAGATCATTGAATGTTTTCGCAACATTAATAATATCCTGTCCGGTCATTGCATCTACTGTTAAGAGAATATCTTGTGGAGTAACTAAATCTTTAATTTGCTTTAGCTCATCCATGAGTGCTTCATCAATGTGTAAACGTCCAGCTGTATCGATAAAGACGGTGTCATAGTTATTTGCCTTCGCATATTCCATCCCTTGTTTTACCGTTTCAACTGCACTAACTTCACTTCCTAAAGAGAAGACTTCAACACCAATACTTTCACCTAGTACCTTTAATTGTTCAATTGCGGCTGGGCGAATAATATCGGCCGCAATGATCATTGGATTACGGTTGTCTCTTTTTTTAATGACGTTCGCAATCTTACCAACACTTGTTGTTTTACCGGTTCCTTGAAGTCCCACAAGCATGATTGTTGTGATTCCACTTTGGGCATAGTTAATTCCAACATGTTCACTACCAAGTAAGCTAACAATTTCATCATAAACGATCTTAACGGTCATTTCAGATGGATTGACTGAGTCAATGACCTTTGTACCTAACATCTTCTCACGTACATTTGTTAAGAAGTTGGTTACGACTTGATAGTTAACGTCCGATTCTAATAAGGCTTTACGTATTTCAACTAAAATATCTTCAACGTTCTTCTCAGTTAACTTCCCTTTTCCGGATAAGACTTTAAACGAATTACTGAGTTTATCACTTAATGATTCAAATGCCATACCATTTCCTCCTAAAATATATTTTCTTCGTCAACACTTTCTTCATTGAAGCGTAGTGTTCTAATTTCAACATTTTCAATACATTCATCTAAAAGTGTTTGCCAATCAAACTTACTTTCGTACACTTCACATAGTTCAAGTTTTGCTTTTGTAACTGGATTTTGTGGTGTAAAGATTGTACATGCATCATCATAGGGTTCAATACTAATATCATAGGTATCTAATTTCTTTGCATAGTTAATGATATCAAGTTTGTCACTTCCTATAAGTGGTCTAAAGACCGGTATCGTTGTAACGCTATTAATTGCACTAATGTTTTCAACTGTTTGTGATGCAACCTGTCCGAGTGACTCTCCACTAACAAGCGATAATGAATGATGTTGTAATGCGAGTTGTTCACTAATTCTAAACATCATGCGACGCATGATCGTAATTGCATACGATTCATCTACATTATCATAAATCGCAAGTTGTAGTTTTGTAAATGGAACGATAAAGAGTCTTAAGTGTTTTTGATTGACGGTTAGCTTTTGTGCTAAGCGTACAACCTTATCCAGTGATTGTGGTGCTGTATATGGTGGTGATGCAAAGTGTACCGCTTCAATGAAGAGTCCACGTTTTTGCATCATTGCTGCCGCAACTGGACTGTCAATGCCTCCAGATAATAAGAGGTTTGTTTTCCCGGAAATTCCCGTTGGATAACCACCCGCTCCTGGATAGACCTTAGACATAATGTATGTTTGTTTTTCCTCAATTTCAACGATAATTCCAATATCATAGTTTCGAACATCAACCTTTAAATCAGTATTCTTTAAGATCTTCGTTGCGACAAGACGGTTAATGTCATCTGATGAATGTTCAAAGGCCTTGTATCGACGACGTGAAAGTACCTTGAATGTCTTATGACCTGGCTCATCTTTAACCATGTTATATGCTGTTTCAACAATCGTATCAACATTTGTTTCAACCTTACTCGCTGGGGAGAATGAAACCAGCCCATATATTTTTGATAGAATGTCAATAATTGGTTGTGCATCTTCTCCATTTAAAATAACGTAGAGACGATCGTAGGTTACCTTATATTCAAGCTTTGTAAAAGGTTTTAATGCCGTACGAATGTTACGGTTTAATTTGTTCGTAAAGTCACGACGGTTTTTTCCCTTTGTTGTGAGTTCACCGTAGCGAACAAGTATGTATTCATAATTATAGTGCATAATTTTCTTTAATCTCCTTAATAATTGAAACGATGACATCAATGTCAGACTTTTCTAGTTGTGTATTTAAGCTGAGTCGTACACGTGATTTTTGTACTGCGATTGACTTCTTCATGGACGCTAAGACACGTGAGTGCATGTGGATATCACTTTGACAGGTCGATCCAGCACTGACATAGATGCCTTTGGCACCCATTGCATTGAGAATAATCTCACTGTTGACACCAATAATACTAAAGTTCACAATTCCTGGTACAGAATGTGTTTGTGTTGAATTGAATAGTATTTCAGATTCATCCGCTAACAAACTATAGAAGTAGCTGCTCAGATCACTAAGTTTCTTAGCTTTTTCTTTTTGGTTTTCAAGCGCAAGTCGGACTGTTTTTGCTAAGACAATGTTTGCCGGTGCATTTTCAGTACCGGGTCTTAGTCCGTATTCTTGATCACCACCATCAATAATATTTTTCATCTTTATATGCTCACGAATAACCATAAAGCCGCTGCCCTTCACCCCATTGATCTTATGGGCTGAGAAGCTTGCGATATCAACATTATTCATGTCGAGTGGTATCGTTCCTAGTGCTTGTACCATATCTGAATGTGTGAAGGCACGACTGTTCTCTTTCACAATACGTGTCCACTCTGCAGTAGGTATGATGGTTCCGACTTCATTGTTGACGTTCATAATTGAAACTAATACAGTATCAGGACGTAGTGCCTGTTTTAATTTATTTAAATCAAGTGTTCCATCACTTTCAACATCTAAATAGGTCACAGTAAAGCCCATATTTTCTTCTAAAGTTCTAAAAGAATTATGGACGCTAGGATGTTCTATATTTGTTGTAATAAGATGTTTTCCACGATCTGCATTGGCCATTGCGACTGCTTTAATCGCCATGTTGTTTGCTTCACTTGCCCCCGCTGTAAAAATTAATTTTGAGTGTTTTAATTGTAATAGTTTTAAAATTTCATGCCGTGCCTTTTCATGAAGGTCGTTTACTTCACGTCCTAATCGATGAATGGCACTATTGTTTGCGTAGTACTTTTCTAATAGGTACACGTAGGTTTTTAATATTTCTGGATGAATCGAAGTCGTGCTTGCATTGTCCAAATAATATTCTTTCTTAAAGGACATAGATAGCCTTCTCTCTAATCATTTGTTCATAATCATGTGGATGAATTTTTTCTAAGATGTTTAAGACTGTTGTTAAAGCCTGGGTGTATTCACCATTTCTAAAGTAGAACTCACTCTTTGTTAGCTCACGGTCCACTTCTGCACTACTTGTACGATAACGATTCGTAAAGACAATCGCATTCTCAACCATGATTGCCATACCGACAATATTGTTGACATTATTGTACAGCTTGTAAATATAGTCAATGGATTCACTTAAGGTTGAATTTAAGAGCTTAATATTCAGTTGTTTCTCAGCTAAAATATCTTCAATATTCTTTATGTGTTGTTTTGCGGTATCAACATCTTTTAGATAGTCATTTGAAATGGATTGAATGTTATGCTCGTTAATCTTCACACTCACCTCATTGATGATCAAGTAGAGTTTTACGAGTTGTTGATTCGCACGTTTTTCTTCTGATTCAATTTCATGAATAAACTCAAGTGATTTATCAATATCATCATTAACAACACTTAGCTTATCATTAAAGTCACTGATTAATTGTACAACTGCAGATACTGCCATTGGTACTTTAATCTTTTCATTAAGTTCCATGTTATCTTTTGTTAAGTCAATGCTTAATTGTTCATACTGCTTAATTTGACTTTCTAAATGTTCAAAACTATAGCGTACTGCCAGGGCATCATATTGTTCATTTAACTTATTTAAATTGACACTCATATTATTTAAGCCATTCTTAACGGTTTGACTTAATTCCACAAGCGTTGTATTTGCTGCAAGTTCCAATTGAAGTCGCTCTTTAATACCATCTAAGTTTGTATCTGAACTTTCTAAACTATCACGGACCTTATCCACATCACCATTGCGTAAATCTGATAGGTTGTCTGTTAATGACTTTGAAATGGTTGCTAAAGACTGTGTTACATTTAAATCATCGACAAATAAGTTTGAGTCTAAAACTTCAGAATAAAGCGTTGAAACGTCCGCAATCTTATTTGGAATAATCTCTTTTGCATAAGGTAAGAGGTTTGGAAGTTCAACTAACATTTGATCAAGTTTCTTAAAGACATTTTCAATCTTTTCAAGACTAATATTCGCCTTATCAAACTCTGATACATACATCCATTCATCAAAGGCAGAAAATTCATTTTCAGCAATTGAAATATATTCATTTAAGACATCTTCACTAAAATTATAAACACCATTACGTTTTGTAATTGTTTCTTTAATTTCACGGAAACGTTCTTTAAAGCTTGTTATATCACTACGTAACTTCAATTCTTTTTCTAATACACTGTCCAACTTAGTATTAAGCTTTTCCACGTTCACAAGTGTAATACTAACCAGTTGTTCAATTTCATTAATTGAAACATCCGCAACATCTAACTCATCTATTTCTTTTGCTTCAGCCGCTTCTAAAAAGAGTTCATCCATACGTTCAATTGCTTTTTGAATGGTCTCATAACTATTAACATAATTTTCTATTTCTTCTTTGATTTCATCTTTTACTTTTGCCAGTGATCGCGCCTTGTTTAACTTAAAGGTTAAAGGCATACTCTTAATCGTATTATAATCAATCTCAAGTTCAGCTAAGCGTTCATCAATGACCTTTACATTTTTATTCTTACGTAACATTGAAAAAATAGTAATGATTAAAAATATAAATAATACGATTAAAACGTATCTATTTTGTAAAAACTGTATTAATAGTTCAAGAAATCTTTCCATATGCGACACCTCTTAAATATTGTATCATAAATCACCCTATTATATACATTTTAATGGTCAGGATTGTATTGAACTTTTTGAAAAATTCAAGATATTTTAAGTTTAAGGATACATCATTTAAAGTAGACAAATATTCATTTTCAACATCATAAAAATTTACTATAATATTGTACTCATAATTCATAGGTGTACAGTAATATTTAATATGAAATTTAACACTATAAACTGCACGATTCGTGTCAAAATCATTGACTTTAAGCTTCATTTTTGGTATTATCTATGAGCGTGAATAAAGCAGAAGTCATAAGTTTGTGACGTCAAGTGTCAATGCTAGTAATTTTAGGGATGGTAGTAACCCACTGCTCGCGGCGAACCCTAACATTGACAATCCGTTCAAAAGATTATGATCCACTTTATTTCATTAAATATAGGAGGAATAAAAATGGCACGTTATACAGGTCCCGTCTGGAAGAAATCGAGAAGATTAAGTTTCTCAACTCTAGAAACAGGCGAAGAACTAGTAAAAAGAAATTATGCACCAGGACAACACGGTCCTAACCAAAGAAGAAAGAAATTATCTGAATACGGATTACAGTTACGCGAAAAACAAAGAGTTCGTTTCATGTATGGATTAAACGAAAGACAATTCCATAACATCTTCGTTAGTGTTGCGAAACGCGACGGAGTTACAGGTGAAATGTTCTTAGTAGCATTAGAATCACGTTTAGATAACCTTATCTACCGTATGGGTCTTGCGACTACTAGAGCCGCAGCTCGTCAATTAGTAAATCACGGTCATATCTTAGTAGATGGTAAAAAAGTTGATATTCCATCATACACAGTAAAAGTTGGTCAAGAGATTGATGTTAAAGACAGATCTAAAAACTTAAAAGTTATTAACGAAGCTTTAGAAGCTCGTACAAGTATCGTTGACTTCGTAGAATTTGATGCAGACACTAAAAAAGGTAAATTTATTCGTTTACCAGAACGTAGTGAATTAAATCAAGAAATCGAAGAAGCGTTAATCGTTGAGTTCTACTCAAGATAATCTTATTAAAGAGTGTAATAAACTATTACGCTCTTTTTTTATACCCAATTAAAAATAAAGAAAAAGACCACAAGGGTCTTAATCAAAATATGCAATTTCTTCGTCAGTGAGATGACGGTATGCTCCGAGTTCTAAGTGTTCATCAAGTTGTAGCTTTCCGATACTCATTCGTTTTAAGTAAATGACTTCATTGTCGGCATAGTGCATCATGCGTTTGACTTGGTGATACTTTCCTTCTGATATTGTGAGAAGTAATGTATCGTTTGATAGTACCTCTGTCTCAGCTGGTTTTAGGATGCTTTCATCCATGAGAATTCCTTCTTTGAAGATATCAATGTACTTCTTATTGAAGTCATCTCTCAATTTTACAAAGTATGTTTTTGTAATGTCTTTTTTACCATGAGCTATGCGGTGTGAGAACTGACCATCATTGGTAATGAGGAGTAAGCCTTCAGTATCAACGTCTAAGCGTCCGACCATGATCGTATTGTCTGGATCAAAGGGTAGTAATTCAAGAACGGATGGATAAAGATTTGAATGATGACTACAAATATATCCAGTTGGTTTATTGATCATCACATAGAATTTTTCTAAGTATTCAATAACTTCATCATTTACGGTCACAATATCTTTATCTAGGTTTACTTGATAGGACGCCTTCGTTACGAGCTCATCATTGACGTATACGAGTTTATCTTTTAAAATCTTCTTCACATCATTTCGACTTCCAAATTGATTATGGGCTAAGTATTTATCGATGCGCACGGTTGAATACCTTTTTAGCCATCATTTCTAAATTAATGTTAAGAATTGATTGTGGCAGTAAGAAGTAATGGGCAGTAATTAGATATGCCGTTAACATTGTAATTCCATATATCGCTAAGGTAAAGAGACCTTTAAAGCGTCCAAGACTGATTACAGGTAATCCAATCAAATGAAGAAGATAATAAACCATCGTCATTGGTATTATAGCAACAAACATGAGGACGATACGTCGTACTGTGTATTTGAATTTGATATTTCTCTTCTTTGATAAATAGTAGAATATAACGATCAAATACAGAACTGTTGGTAAGAGTTCCGCAATGAAGCTTCCAACGTAACCCAAGTAAGTTACTAATGGCGTAAGGATGATTAAATTAAAGATGAAGGCTACGATCAATCCCATAATTGATTCTCTTGCTAAGTTTAGAGTCATACTAATAGGCACTAGAATCGGTGATAAAATCGAAATAATACTGACGATAACCTGTCCCTTCGTAATGGCACCACCCATATTAATGATCATCTCTGATCCACCAAATAAAATAAAATAGATCTCATTGGCTAAAAAATAAATGAGGATATACAGTGGAAGTGAGATCAAGAGTACCGATTCAATTGAAAGACTGACATTTTTTTGTATTGTTTTTTGATCATTACGAACGAGGGCCTGACTCATTTCTGGAATGACCGCTACTGCGAATCCTGTTGCTAAAACGACAGGAATACCTACAAGTTTTAAGGCTTCATTTGTAATCATTGACGTATACAGTTGACTGATCGTACTGTCATACCCATAGGCTTGTAAGGCACTCGGTAAGAATGCCATGTTCGCAAAGGATACACGACTGGATAAGATAACGGATAATAAGTAAGGTATCGCAAAGACAAAGAGCTCTTTTATGATTGATTTAGTATTTCGTGGTGGTGAATCTTGAAGTTTAGATCGTTCATCAATACTAAGAATTGCATCACGATTAAAGATTGCAAAATATACTATCGTTGCGATTGCGGCAACAGCACTCGCAATAAGCGCCATATATACCGCTGTAATCCGATCAAGTTTAAAGCCATAAACTAAGAGTGCTCCAACTCCAAGTAGAAAGACGATACGAACTATTTGTTCTAAGACTTGCGAGAACGAATAGGCCGTATAATTTTTTATTCCTTGGAAAAATCCACGGTAAGAACTTAAAATTGGGACAGTGAGTATTGATATTGTCATGATGTAATAAACATTACGATAGATGAGTGCCTCATCGCTTGTTATCGTACCACGTGTATTTACAAACTGATTGATAAAGAGAATAATAGCTAAGGATGATATAAGTCCAAAAGCTGCTAAAAGTCCTTGTGATATTTTCTTGACGAGCATTACTGTACGATAGTCTTCCTTTTCCATGTATTTTGATACGATGGCTGCGATTGCAAATGGAAGTCCCGCAAGGGATATCGTAAGGATAAGATTGTACAGTTCATAGCCTGCAGCATAATAAACATAGTCATCGGGACCAATAATTGCCCTAAATGGTGCAACATACAGTATTCCAATGGCCTTTGTTAAAAAGAGTCCAGCCGAACTTGTTAATCCACCAATGACAAGTCTGTTCTTTTTATTAGAGTGTTTACTCATCGGATCCACTATTTTCTACATCTTCATCATCAACATTTTCTTCGCTATCAACATCTTCTTTAAATTCTGTTGAATATGGCATTAAGATAACTTCATCAAAGGTTTCAGTTCCTGAATAGTTTGTCCATGTAACACCAATTTTAACCTGACCATTTTCATTACTACTTATGGCACTGAGTACGAGTCCAGCATAGAAATTATTATTACTATTAACTTGATTTGGGATGATATTGTATTTTAAATTATCAACGATTCCAAGACTTGGAATAATTTCATCATCTTGTATTTCTTTACTATTATGAATATCCATAATTATTGCGATATTATACATGGCAACATTTGCTTGATCCAAAATAACATCAACACGGACATCACCATTACTTAATTTTGTTGCTACTGCTTCTAATTGATAAAATTTAGAAGTATTCAAAGGTTTATCATTGCTAATGAGCGTTTCATAGGCTGCTTCATACTTACTCAAATTTAATTCATTTTTTGAATCTTTACTTGAACATGCACTAAGCAATAGAAATAGACTCATCATTATTATAACTTTACTTTTCATAGTCACACCTCTTATGTATTATATCATTTTCAAGTCTATTTTTGGTGGACTTCGACAACGTAATAATTTTTACGACCACGCTTAATAACAATTAATGTATCATCGATCGCACTATTTTTATCAACGATAAACTCAAGGTCATTGACTTTATCTCCATTGATTGCTATCGCATTTCCCTTAATGAACTCACGGGCTTCACGTTTACTTGATGCAATTTTTGCACTAACAAGAAGATCCGTAAGATTCATTGGCTCTTCGAGTATAAACTTAGGAGCATCTTTTAAACCAATCTTAATATCTTGTGCAGCAAGTGATTTAATGTCGCCTCCAAAGAGTACTTCAGTAATATTTTTAGCTTGCGCAAGTCCTGCTCCTTTATGAACAAGTAGTGTTAATTCTTCAGCAAGTGCTTTTTGAGCAACACGAAGATGAGGGTTTGTCTCTACTTCAAGTTCTAATGCTTTGATGTCGTCAACTGATTTCATGGAAAGACGTTTTAAGTAATCAATAATATCTGTATCTGGGGTATTTACCCAAAACTGATAGAAGTCATATGCATTTGTGTATTCTGGATTTAACCATACATTTCCACCCTCACTCTTGCCAAACTTTGTACCGTCCGCCTTATTAATAAGTGGTGATGTAATACCAAAGACCTTGTGTTTATCCCCTTTTATTTTACGAATAAGTTCTGTTCCTGATGTTAAGTTACCCCATTGATCTGAGCCACCGATTTGAATTTCACAGTGTTCATTTTCATAAAGATGAAGCCAGTCCATCGCTTGAAGAATTGTGTATGAGAATTCAGTAAACGAAATACCAGTACTTAAGCGTGATGCAATCGTATCTTTCGCAAGCATGTAATTTAAGTTGAAGTGTTTTCCATAATCACGTAAAAATTCTAAGATTGTTAAGTCTCCTAGCCAATCGTGGTTGTTTAAAATAACTCCACGTTCACGCTTACTTAAGTCTAAGAAGTTTGATAATTGTTTTTCAATCGCATCAACATTTGATTTAATTGTATCAAGTGACTGCATCGTTCTTTCAGTTGTTGGGCGTGGATCACCGATCATTCCTGTTGCTCCACCACAAAGTGCAATGACACGATGCCCCTCTTCTTGGTATCGTTTTAATAAGATAATTTGTTGCATGTGTCCAACATGAAGTGAATCTGCTGTTGGATCAAATCCACAGTAAACTGTTGTCGGAGTTTCAAGTCGTTTCTTTAATCCATCTAAGTCTGTGACGTCTTTAACCAATCCGCGCCATTGTAATTGTTCTAAAAAATCCATAAGTTCCTTCTTTCTAATAAAAAAAGCATCCAAAAGGACGCTTTTGCGTGGTACCACCTAATTTGATACTTTCGTATCACTCAAATCCGTTAACGCCGGAATACGTATAGTGTTAGTATATGCTCCAAGGTGTATAGCAATTCATCCATTAGTAACTTGCACCAACCGTTACCTCTCTATTAACTTTAGAATTGCATCTTCTTGTCATTGCTTTAAATGTTATTTTGTTGAGCCACGAGGCGTATATAAATAACTTAATTCAATATTTTTGTCCATACCATCTTTCACTTCATCCTCGTCATTATCACGAGCAGAAAGTTGTTTTGTCATCATACGCATTGCTACAGCACCTAAATCATAACTTGGCATAACAAAGCTTGATAACTGTGGTCTAAACATCTTGTTATATTTTGTATCAAGAACACAGACGATTTGAATATCTTCTGGTATTTTGTATCCTGCTTCATTCGCAGCATTCATAATCGCCATTGCTTGTGAGTCACGGTTCGCAATAATGACCTCAGGTTTATTCGTTTTAAAATATTCACCTAAGTAAGTATAGGTACTGCGTTGGTTTGCTGGAATCTTAATTTGATTATCAAATGTTAAGCCGTTACGTTCAAAGGCGCTTTCTGCCCCGCGAACTAACTGTTCACTTGAATATTCATTCTTACGGTCTTCAAGGATTGCGATATCACGATATCCTTTTTTAATGAAGTCTCCAATTAAATCATCAACTGCTTGTTTTGTATCAATGTAAACAGATGATACATTATTCGCATTAATGTTATTTCCAATAAAGACAATTGGAATATCATATTCAGCGAGTGTCTCAATATCAATACCTGATAGGTTGTCATTATAAATAACAACACCATCTACACGAGTTTTAATAATTGAATCAATTACATCCTTAATATCTACAATTCCTTCTGAAATTGTGTGTAAGTAAATGTTGTAATTGTAAATTTTCGCGACGTCTACAAGACCGTTAATAATTTGTCCGGTAAAGACAAAACTTGCTTCAGGCACAACAAGTGCAATTGTTGTTGAGCGTTTTAGGGCTAGACTTTGTGCAACCGCATTTGGTTTATAGCCTAACTTACTAATTGCTGCTTCGACCTTTTTACGGGTACTCTCTTTAACAAGTTCTGAACCGTTAATTACACGTGAGACGGTTGCGAGCGAAACTTCTGCTTCTGCTGCAACTTCATAAATGGTAACTTTTTTCATATTTCCCCAATCTTTCTATAATTCATAAGCCTTTTGCTTATGTTAATTAAAACTATTTTTTTATGCTTGATACTACTTTATCACTTATTTCAGCCGTTTTCACTTTTACTGACTCAACCTTTTCTTGAACTTCGGGTTGATTCCATGTTTCTTTCGTCTTTTCAGTAATAAATTCAATACCATCTTTCGTTGCTTCCATCACTTTCTTTGAAGTAACATTCACAACCTCGATACTTTTCTTTGTAGCATGTTGAACTTTTTCATCCTTAATAAAGTCATTGACCTTATCACTTGTTTTATTGTATGCATGCTTTGTTGACGTTGCAACTTCTTTTGCGAGTTCAACCGATGCATCTACAACATCTTTTAACTTAGACTTTAGTTCACTTTCATAATGTTCATTCTTATGTTCTGACATTTGATCATTCCTCACCTATTTAAAATATTTATATATATTTTTACCTGCTTTAAATAATGTTTGACTACTTTTTACTTGTTTGTATAATTCAAAGACGTTTACTTCTTTTTCAATAGATTGCTCAGTAAGACGATAATCTTGGAAGATGCGATCCTTTGTTTTTTGTAATTGGTTGAGTTTCTTTGTCGTACTTTCAAACTGTTTTAAAGTCGTTTTTAAAGCAATGACTAAATGTATAATGATCAATAATAAACCAATAATAACATTAATATAAACTATTCCAATGTATTGATTTATTAGGTTTAGAATGTTCATGATCCTATACTTCTAACGTTTCATCAAAAACTTCATCAACAGGTGCTGTTGCTTTTGATTCTTTTGAAAATAATGACATTGCCCACTCTTTGACAACACTATAATTATCAACAATCATGTTTACTGACTTTTCAACAACACTATGACGAACAAAATGCAGGACGTCATCAACAGACTTGCTTACATTCGCAACCGTTTGAAGTGGTGCATCCAATTGATCGATTGTATGATCAACCTTATCAATTGTTGTATTGACCTTTGTTACTGTTGTATCCAAATTTTTAACAACATGGACCAATTCCCATAAGACCTTACATAAGATTAGTAGGACCGCGACCCCGACAATAGGTAATAATAGGTTTGCGAATTGTGACAATTCAGTAAAAAATTTCGTTTCTCCAATAACTAGCTTCATTAAACATCCTCTTTTCTGTTTGTACGGTATCTATATAATATATGAAAATGTAAATATTTTCAATACTTGAGCAACGCTTTACTTCACAACTTACATAAGTTTTGAAACCAAGCTTTCATTATTACTCCATAATCGTTCATATCCCTACTCATAGTATACAATATTAATAATACTATGTGGTTCTAACTATACAAAAGACATCATAAATGATGTCCTTAGTTTTAACTTAAATAATCGATAAGTCCTTGTTTTAATGTATGCATTTCTTTTGTACCCATAAAGATAAAGACAGCAGGTGCAAGATATGCAAGCTGTTCGACTGACTCTAATTTATCGTCAACGACAAATGAGCGATCGATATTACTTAGTAAGGCATTTGTATTGATGACCTTTGAGAAGCCATCACTATCAACGGCACTACCGATTGCAACTTGATCTGCTAGGCGTAAGACTTCAATGAACTCTTTTTCAAAGGTATCCAAACGGGTAATACGATCAGGATGATATACCGCAATCATTTTTTGATTTGGATACTTTTTATACGCTGCTTCAAGTGTTACGAGTATTTCTGTTGGATGATGAGCATAGTCGTCAATAATGACACTATCATTTACTTCCACTACATCAAAGCGACGACGTGCACCTTGATACTCAGCGAGACCTGCATTAATACTTTCATATTCGAGTCCAATTAATAAGCCAATTCCAATACTTGCTAAAGCGTTATAAATCATATGGCGACCGGTACGGTTAATTGTAAAGGTTCCCACTTCTTTATTATTATATACA
>JAAZDN010000008.1 GCA_012512805.1 Erysipelothrix sp.
GTTTCTTTTGAAAGCCTACTCCTGAACCCGTAACGATTACTTCATTTAAGTCCTCATCGGCCAAGACACAATTATTATTAAATATTTTTTTAATAATCATCTTTTCCTCCTCATTCAATTTATACACAGTGGAATATCATAATATACTTTAATTTATATATTTGTGAGACTTCTACTATATTATAGTCTAATGTTTATTATAATACCATCAATTATGTGAGAATATGTGGGGGAAGTTGTGAATTATTTAAATATTTCTATAATCTCACGAATCAAAATTATTAAAACTAAAATTGATAATACCATAGAAACAGGGATATTGAAAAAAGATATTGAGAGATGCGCATTTAAATCATTCGTGTAATTTAGAACATGGATTGAACTCATGGCACTGATCAAAGAAAGTACAAGGATTAACTTTAGTAAATAACCCCCCATAATTATAAGGACTCTCCCTTTCTTCTGATTGAGGTTATTTTTAAGGATATGAAACACAAGGAGTATCAACACCGTTAGCATCATATATTTAATCTCGTGTGGGTAACTGTTGAAATAATATCTTGAAAAGGGCCATAGGTTATCCGCTGCATCAAAACCTAAACCAAAGTAAAGGTTAATCGCATACCATGTGTTCACTAACATTAAAACTTGAACCATTAAAAGAAGTAGAATATTGATTCTCTTTCTCATGAGTTTTGACCTCCTTTTTCTTCAGTGAGATAATAGTTTCTATAAATGTCCAATAAATGATATAAAGCAGTCTCTGATTCACTACTTTGGTATTGTTGTAAAGAAAAGTAGAGTGCGTCATGGCTTTTGCTCTCTTTTATATTTCTTTTTTCCAAAAGTTCTGCTATCAATGTTTCGTTTTGTTTTAAAATATTATTCATTGCGCTTTCTTGATTTTTAAAAACGATGTTGTTGTAGGAATTGATACAAAATTCGTAATTCGCGTCGATGTAGGATACTGATACATTATCTTGGACACAATGACTTCCTTTATCATCAAATGATTTGGCAGTGTCTTTCATAAGTAATGCGAAGAAAACAATCGCACACAAGAATAAATAAAATGAAACCAGATCATTTAAGTCGGGTAACTTATATACTTCTTCCTTTTGTAACGCTTTATCTACGTTTCTTTTAAAGAAGTATTGATACATGACATAAATAAAAATCGCCAACATAATCATCAATATGATCGAAATGATGTACTTTTTCATATTAACCTCCTAAATACCTATCGCATCTTTAAACTCATAATAATACGTTCTGTTAACATCCAACCACTGGTCATTAATTTGTATTTTATATTTCATATTGAGGCTGGGTCTGATATTTGAAATTTTATAAATATTCACAATCATGGTTTTACTAATTCTAATGAGGATGCTTGAGAGCTCAAGATATTGATAGAGTTTTATCATGGAAACATAGCTGTTCGATCCAGAATGTACATAGATAGTATTATCGAGGGACTCAATATAATCAATATCATTGAAATTGATAAAAACAATTCCGCTATGATCATATACATTTATTCTATTATTTTTGGGGATTAGAATATAGTCGCCATCCTCAACTATCGTGGCAGACCTTATTGCTTTGATGACTTCTTCTTTGTCCAGGTCATTGGAAATTTGAATTCTCATTGTACTACCTCCCATCATAATTAATTATAGATTACACTTAATAGGTAAGAAATACGAGTTTATTTGGCTATCTTACATACATTTGAGCGTGAGTTTCTGCAGTTTAGTGCATATTGTCTTACTTTAAACAGCGATTAAAATTTGATTGTGTGAAAATGTGTTGACAATACGTTTTGTTTGTACTATATTGTAAACGTAAGGATTGTTACTAGAACTAGGCAAGACCTGCAAGACGACTCTTTTTGTCGTATTTGCGGGTCTTTTATATTTTTAGTAGATCCAAAGGAGGAAAGAAAGATGATGAAACATCTTCAAAAGCTAGGAAGAGCTTTAATGCTTCCAGTTGCTGCCCTTCCTGTAGCCGCCATTTTAATGGGTATTGGTTACTGGATTGACCCTGTGGGTTGGGGTGCAAACAGTGCAATTTCAGCGTTCTTGATTAAATCAGGTGGCGCACTTATTGATAACATGGGTATCTTGTTCGCCGTAGGGGTTGCAGCAGGTTTATCCGATAAGAACGACGGAACCGGAGCAATGGCTGGTCTTGTATCATGGTTGGTATTCCAAACCATTTTAGCAACAGGTACAGTTTCAATGCTATCAGGAACACCCGTTGAAGAAGTGAACGTAGCGTTCTCAAAAATTAACTCACAATTCTTCGGTATTCTATCCGGGGTTATTGGTGGTATGACTTATAACAAATTCAAAGATACAAGATTACCAGACTTCCTATCATTCTTTAGTGGTAAGAGATCTGTAGCGATTGTAACTACAGTTGTTACGCTATTAGCTTCACTTGTATTATTCTTTGTATGGCCTGTTATTTATACAGCATTAGTAGCATTTGGTGAAGGAATTATTAGCCTTGGAGCAGTTGGAGCAGGTATTTATGCATTCTTCAACCGTCTATTAATCCCAACAGGATTACACCACGCATTGAACTCAGTATTCTGGTTTGACGTTGCTGAAATTAGTGACATTGGCCGTTTCTGGGGTGGCGACTTGTTACCTCAATTAATTAACGGTACATCAGTAACTGGTATTTATATGACAGGATTCTTCCCTGTAATGATGTTTGGTCTACCTGGTGGAGCATTAGCAATGTACCACACAGCTAAAGACAAAAACAAAAAAGCAGTTGTTGGTTTACTAGCAGCAGCAGCACTTGCATCATTCTTTACAGGTGTTACAGAGCCTATGGAATTTGCATTCATGTTCTTGGCACCAGGACTTTACTTTGCTCACGCATTATTAACAGGTGTATTCGTTACAATTGCAGCAATGCTTCCTGTACGTGCTGGATTTAACTTCTCAGCTGGATTTGTTGACTGGTTCTTAAGTTTCAAAGCACCTGGTGCGGTTAATCCTTGGATTATCATTCCTTTAGGAATCGCAGCATTTGCAGTTTACTACCTAGTGTTTAGATTTGCTATTGAAAAATGGAATATCTTAACTCCTGGACGCGGTGAAGATATGGAAGAAGTTGAAGAAACAACTACTTCAAAATCAAATACAAATCATGAATATGAAGATATCGCAAGACTTATCTTAGATGGTCTTGGTGGTGCAGATAACATCAAAGATGTTGACTACTGTGTCACAAGATTACGTTTAAACGTAAATGACGATTCAATTATTGACGAAGCAACAATCAAACGTGCTAAAACAGCTGGTGTTGTTAAAGTTGGTAAAAACAGTATTCAAGTAGTTGTTGGACCTCAAGTACAATTTGTCGCTGAAGAGTTCAAAAAACTTATTAAGTAATTTCCTAAATTAAGCCTTCGCAATTGCGAGGGCTTTTTTAATGCTATGACTACAACGTTTTAAAAAAGAGTGACCTAAATCACTCTTAACTCACATACTAAACATCGCATTCAATTCATATTGACCCACCGTATTGGTTAGCGCAATCAAAGTATCATGAGGCAATATCTTCGTATTCCCACTCACTACCATGACCACATCATCACGAACAATCGCAATCAATACAGTTTCATTTGGTAAAATAATATCCTTTACATAATGATTCGTACCTGGCGCATCCGGAATAACACCCAACTGAATGATGGAATGATGACCTCTGTTAATTCTCAAAAGCGTTGAGAAGCCTTGCATGTCAATTTCATCCATGACGATCCTTGACAGTAAGTCAGCTTGATTCACCGATACATCCACACCCATGGATTCATTAAAGAGCCATGCATTGCGGGGATTATTTACACGAGCGATAACCCGTGAAATACCATATTCATACTTCGCAATCGTTGAAACGACAAGATTCACTTCTTCTGCACCCGTGAGCGCAACCACCACATCACTTTCCAAAATCCCTGCTTGTTCAAGAACCTGCGCATCACTGCCACTGCCCTCAAGCACATTTGGGAATTCATGTCTAATCTTCTCCAGTGTTTTGGGTCTGTTCTCAATGATACAAACTTCAATATGATTGGCCAACAAAAGGTTCGCAACATAGGATCCATTTTGGCCTCCCCCAACAATAATAACTTTCATTTAAAACACCTCACAGTCCCAACGCATTTTTAAATGCGTGTAAATCGTTATGTTCAACCGCAACATAAACCACATCATTCTTTTGAATTAAGGTCCCCAGTGCAGGAATAAACGCGTGATTATCACGCATGATACTGATAACACGAACACCCATACTGTTTAAGGTTTGAATGGTCTTTCCAATCAACAAGGGCGGTATGTGGATTTTAATGATTTCCACATCACTATTTCCTATACTTACCAACGAATCCAAATCAGAAGCATTCAAAAGCTTGACCACACGTCTTGTGCCCCATTCCGTTGTGGAAATGGTTTGAATTCCCAACATGGTATAGATGGATGCATTCTTATTGTTGTAAAGGCGCGCAATGACTTTAGGTACAGAAAACAAATTACGAGCAATACGCGCAACCAAAGCATTGGTTTCATCACTGTCTGTACAACTCACCACCGCATCTGCATGGTTAATATCTGCCGATTCCAACACATCCCTATCAAATCCAACCCCCACTTTATAAGTTACATTTCTATATATGGGCATGGTCTCAAATACTTTGGGGTTTGAATCAATCGCTACAATATGATTCGCTTCTTGTCTTAAATCCAAAAAAAATGATGTCTGGATTGTTGGCCTTAAATATTTGCATGCCTTCAACCCCGTTGGTTGCGACATACACTTTGTAGTCTATTTGACTCAACGTATGACTGATCCGCTCTTGCATGGGAAGATGA
>JAAZDN010000121.1 GCA_012512805.1 Erysipelothrix sp.
GTTAGAGACAAACTGTCAGATCAAGGATTTGATGGAGATAACGCACCAGTAATCCGCGGATCTGCATTAAAAGCTTTAGAAGGTGATGCAGAATACCAAAAAGCTATTCTTGAATTAATGGATGCAGTAGATGCATACATTCCAGATCCAGTTCGTGAAACTGACAAACCATTCTTAATGTCAGTAGAAGACGTATTCACAATCACAGGACGTGGTACAGTTGCTACTGGTCGTGTTGACCGTGGTGAATTACGCGTTGGTGAAGAAGTTGAAATCGTTGGTATCAAAGATACTAAGAAAACAACTGTTACAGGAATCGAAATGTTCCGTAAAATGTTAGACTTCGCACAAGCTGGAGATAACGTTGGAGCTTTACTTCGTGGTGTTAACCGTGAAGAAATCGAACGTGGACAAGTTCTTTGTAAACCAGGAACAGTTCAACCTCACAAACAATTCAAAGCACAAGTTTATATCTTAAGTAAAGAAGAAGGTGGACGTCATACTCCTTTCGTAGACAACTACCGTCCTCAATTCTACTTCCATACTACAGACGTTACTGGAGTAATCCACTTACCTGAAGGGGTACAAATGGTTATGCCTGGTGATGACGTAGAAATGACAGTAGACTTAATTTACCCAATCGCTGTTGAAAAAGGAACACGTTTCTCAATTAGAGAAGGTGGCCGTACAGTTGGTGCTGGTAACGTTACTGAAATTCTATAATTAACCTAAAGAGAGATCGTAAGATCTCTCTTTTTTATGACAAGAATATGAGCGTCAATACTGTCGCAATTTAGTAACTTTTGATGAAAACGCTTCATTTGTGATATTAATAAATATTTCACATATATATGCTTGCAAATCGATTTTACATAAGTTATAATATTAACGAATACAGGAGGAATTGAAAAATGAAAAAAATATTAGTGGTATTAATGGCATCACTTGTTCTTGTAGCATGTGGTGGCGGGGCTGGATCTTCAGCTAAATTAGAAATGGGTACAGCAAGTACACAAATGGTTAACGTTAAAGATGACGTAGCTACATTTGAAACAGTAATTGTTGGTGTTACATTAAGAGATGGAAAAGTTGATTACATCCAAATTGATGAATCACAACAAAAAGCTTCTATCGATGGTGAAAAAGTTGCTATGGAAACTATAAAAACTAAAAAAGAATTAGGAACTGACTATAATATGGCTAATTTCGCTGAAAAAGGTGAATGGGACGTTCAAGTAAAAGCAATCGAAGCTGACTTAGTTGGAAAAACTAAAGACGAAGTTGCTGCATACTTTGCAGGAGATGATGTAAAATCATCAGCTACAATTATTGTTGATCACTTTGCAGCTACAGTTGCTAAAGCAATCGATAACGCAGTAGAAGTTAAAGGTGCTGCTAAAGTTGGATTTGGATACGTTGTAAGCACAAGCATTGGAAAAACTGAAGATGCTCCACAATCAGTTGTAGACTACGCAATGATCGCTGTAGATGCTGATGGAAAAATCATCGTTGCATTAACTGACAACGCACAAGAAAAAGCTAAATTAACTGATGGTGCATTAGTTGCAACAAACATCGGAAAATCAAAAGGTGAATTAAAAGAAGGTTATGCTATGAAAGATGCTTCACCAATTGGTAAAGAATGGAACGAACAAAACGATGCATTCATGGCTGCTGTAGTAGGTAAAACAGTTGCAGAAGTATCAGCATTCAAAGCAGGAGAAGGCGACATCGCTACATCAGTAACAATTATTATTGACTCAGTACAAGCAGCAATAGTAAACGCTGAAAAAGCATTAGTAGACGTTAAGTAATAACATATAAAACTGAAACCTTCGGGTTTCTTTTTTTATGCTTAAATAAAATGTGCTATACTTTATGACATGGAGAGTGAAACAATGTTATTAAATGATAAATTAATGAATTTTCTTGATGAAAGTCACTCAAACTTTCATGCCGTAAACAAGATGGCAAGCATGCTTGATCAAAAAGGGTATGTGCGCCTAAAAAATAATGAGAAGTGGGACTTAAGTGATAAGCAACAATACTATGTTGTCGTCAACAATTCCTCAATCTTTGCCTTTGATTTAAATGGATATGAACCCTTACAAGGATACAAGATTGTGGCATCACACACGGATGCACCAACCTTTAAGGTCAAACCAAATGCTGTTCAAATTGTGAACAATACTATTCTCATTAACAGTGAAGCCTACGGTGGACTAATAGATTATACGTGGCTAGATCGTCCCTTAAAACTTGCGGGCCGAGTTATTGTGGATGTTGAAGGTAAACTTGAAACAAGACTCTTTGATTCTAAGAAGGCACTTGGTATTATTCCATCACTTGCGATCCATATGAATCGTGCTGTCAACAATGAAACAAAGTTCAATCGACACACACAAATGCGACCATTAATCGGACAGGCTGAATCATTTGACTTTAAGGCTTATTTAGCGAATGAACTTGATGTTGAAGCATCATCTATCATCGACTATGAACTCGTCTTTAAACCGCTTGAAAATTCGACGTACGTTTGTGTTAATGATGAGTTTATTGCTTCAAATCATATTGATAATCTACAAAGTGCCTATGTTAGTTTTGAAGCCTTCTTAAACAGTCAAAATAATAAGGGAGTTAATGTCTACGCCAGCTTTGATAATGAAGAAATAGGTAGTATGACAAAACAAGGCGCCAATGCCACGATCTTAAAAGATGTATTAATTCGTATTAATCATGCCTTTAATTTAAGTGAAGAAGAACATCTAATGAGTCTAGCGAAATCATTTATAGTCTCAGCTGATAATGCGCATGCAAATCATCCAAACTACATGAGTGCCAATGATGAGAATCATATCGTAAACTTAAATGGTGGTGTTGTTGTGAAATACAGTGCCAATCAAAAGTATACTACGGATGCTTTATCTGCAGCCTTAATGCGTAAGTTGTCAGAATATAGTGGAGCTAAAATTCAGACCTATGTAAATCGTGCAGATGCACCTGGTGGAAGTACCTTAGGATCCATCAGTTCAACACAGTTAAGTATCATGTCTGTGGATATAGGACTTCCACAACTTGCGATGCATAGTAGTATGGAACTTGCAGGTAGTGAAGACAGTAATCACATGTTTGAACTCTTAAAAGCCTTTTATGAAGTTGAACTGATTATAAGTGAAGATAGTATTCAAATTGGACGTTAATTGATTGACTTTAAACATTGGTATTGTTAAAATATGTTTTCAAAGGGGAGTAGCTTGCGAAAGTGTAATCTCGAATAATATCCGTCATCACGTTATCAAAGAATAACCGGGTATTATGTCAATGTATTGATTAGCCAGACCTTTGTCCCTGAGATGGGACGGGTCTTTTTTTATAGGAGGAAATCAGTATGATTTATAATCAAAAGATAGAAGAAGTTGTTGAGCGCTTTGACACAAATCTTGAAAAAGGGTTAAGTGATCAACAAGTTGAAGAAAAGCGTGCACAGTACGGATTTAATGAAATTGCGGAAGCAAAGAAAGCATCAGTACTTGTTCGGTTTTTAAATCAATTTAAAGATGCGATGATCATTATGCTCATTATCGCGGCTGTTGTTTCAATTGCGGTCGACTACCATGAGTGGATGGACAGTTTAATCATTATGGTCGTTGTTATCTTTAATGCTATTATTGGGATGACACAAGAGAGTAAGGCAGAAGAATCATTAGAAGCACTTAAGAAGATGAGTGCACCAATGGCAACTGTTTTACGTAACAATCGTAAGATCAGTATTCCAGGACGTGAAGTTGTAGTTGGAGATATTGTTTATCTTGAAGCCGGAGACTTTGTGAGTGCCGACGTTCGTATTACTGAAAGTTATAACTTAAGCATTGATGAAAGTTCATTAACAGGAGAAAGTACTGCTGTTAGTAAACATGTTAATGTCATTGATGATGAAAACGCAGCGCTTGGTGATCGTAAAAATATGGCATACTCTTCATCACTTGTTACCTATGGTCGTGGTGTCGGTATTGTTATAGGAATTGGTATGGAAACTGAAGTTGGTAAGATTGCGGACATGCTCGTTTCAACTGAAGTAGAACCAACACCATTACAAGTTAAATTAGCACAAATTGGTAAGATTGTAGGTATTTTATCACTTGTTGTAGTTATCGCAGTATTTGCCTTAGAATATGCAACAAACCAAGATATGATTGCTGCATTTAAAACTGCGGTTGCATTAGCAGTTGCTGCTATTCCTGAAGGACTTCCAACAGTTGTTACTGTTGTACTTTCAATTGGTGTTACAAACATGGCACACCATAATGCAATCATTCGTCGTTTACCAGCTGTTGAAACACTTGGTAGTGCGTCAATTGTATGTAGTGATAAAACAGGTACATTAACACAAAATAAAATGACAGTAACGAAGGCTTATGTTGCTGGAGATAGTTTATATAATTTAGAAGATGCTTTAGAAAATCAAAACGTGAAAGAAATGCTTGATTACTTTACTTTAAGTAGTGATGCAGAAGTTCGTATTGAAGATGGTGAACAAATCTTAATGGGAGATCCAACAGAAACCTCATTAGTTGTTGCATCACTTGCATTTAACCAAACGAAAAAAGACTTATTAGAAAAATATACTTATGTCAATGAAATTTCATTTGATTCTACACGTAAATTAATGACAGTAGTTTATGAAGTTGATGGTAAATTCTTATCGATTACTAAGGGTGCACCAGATGTTGTCTTAAACCTTTCAAATAATAAAGAAGATGCATACTTTGAAGTCAATAATGATATGGCAAGCCAAGCACTACGTGTCTTAGCTGTAGCATATAAATGGCTTGATGAAAAACCAACTGAAGTTTCACCAGAACTTCTTGAAAATAATTTAACCTTCGTAGGACTTGTAGGGATGATTGATCCACCACGTCCAGAAGTTAAAGAAGCAATTAAGATTGCGAAAGGTGCAGGCGTTAGAACAGTAATGATTACGGGAGACCATATTATTACAGCAAACGCAATTGCGAAAGATCTAGGAATCCTACGTGATGGAGATCTTTCATTATCAGGTCCTGAACTTGCGCAATTATCAGATGAAGAACTGCTTGCAAACATTGAAAAATACTCAGTATACGCACGTGTAGCACCTGAACAAAAAGTACGTATCGTTCGTGCATGGCAAGAAGATGGTCACGTTGTTGCGATGACAGGAGATGGTGTAAACGACTCACCAGCACTTAAAGCCGCTGACATTGGATGTGCGATGGGTATTACAGGTACTGACGTTGCAAAAGGTGCAGCAGATATGATCTTAACTGATGATAACTTTGCAACAATTATTTACTCAATTGAAGAAGGCCGTGGAATTTACAACAACATTAAAAAAGATGTTCACTTCTTATTATCAAGTAACATTGGTGAAATCGTTGCGATCTTCTTTGCAAGTTTAATTGATTTCTTAAACCCAGGATTAAGCTTTGGTGTTCCTTTACTTCCAATCCATTTATTATGGGTTAACTTAATTACAGACTCACTTCCAGCATTTGCTTTAGGTATGGAGCCTGTAAGTTCAGATGTTATGTTAGAAAAACCACGTCCTAAGGATGAAAGTCTCTTTGCACACGGTTTAATGTATACAATTGTATGGCAAGGATTTATGGTTGGTGGATTAACACTACTTTCATACATCATTGGTAATGTTCAAGTAGACCATGCTACAGGAATGACAATGGCATTTAGTACTTTAGCAATCTCTGAATTATTCCATGCGTATAACTTAAAATCAGACAAATCAATCTTTAACAAAAATATCTTTAATAACAAATGGTTGAATGGTGCCTTTGTTGTTGCGCTATTGTTACAACTTGTATTGATTTATGTTCCATTCTTAGCGAAGATCTTTAATCTTGTAAATCTAAGCTTAGAACTTGAATTGATCTCACTTGGACTTGCAATGGCAGTTATTCCAATTGTTGAAATTACTAAACTTGTAAAACGTCTTGTTAAAAAAGCTTAGTTTCAAAGTTTAAGAGTAAAAACTCATATGGTATAATTGTTTTAATTGAAAGCAGGTAATCATATGAGTATGAAAATGGTTGAATTATTACAAAGCCGAGGTGTCGCAATTGACGATATCATCGACTGTGTTGCATATTTGGAAGAAGGTTTTAGTGGTAATCCACTAGATCGTAAACAAACTGAGGAAAACATCTTAGAAATTTTAGCAAAGCGTGAAGTAGAACATGCCATCAGAACGGGCATTGCCTTAGACGTTATGGCTGAAAAAGGTTTGTTTGAGGATAAGCTTATTGAAGATGTTATTGTGCGTGATGAATCACTCTATGGAGTAGATGAAGTATTGGCCTATGGTATTTGTAATTTATATGGCTCAATTGCCCTAACAAACTTTGGCTATGTTGATCGTGTAAAACCAGGAATCATTGGAAGATTAAATGATGCCAAAGATGGTGAATGCCATACATACTTAGATGATATCGTCGGTGCGATTACCGCAAGTGCAGCAAGTAAAAGTGCTCACAACAGATAGGAGCAAAAAAATGAAGAGATTAGTGACAGTATTAATAGTCGGTTTACTTGTATTAGTAGGCTGTAGTAGTAAGGCTGCGGATTATGAAGTAAGTCCCGCAACCGCAATCGAAATGATTGAAAATAAAGAATCGTTTATATTATATTTCGGAAGTAATGAATGTAGTGCGTGTTTACAATTTAATCCAATCTTTAAGGAAGTCTTAGCAGAATATCCTGATACGATGGTTAAGGTAGAGACATTAAATGCTAGTGCAAATCATGCTGAAGACTTTGAAAAATTACAGAAAGATTACACAGGCATGCTTGAAGTGACGCCAACCATCTATGCATTTAAAGATGGAGTTCTCGTTGATAAGGTAACAGGTTTACAAACTTACTCACAACTTGAGCGAATGCTAGATCGTAATGCTATAATAAATAAATAAGAGTGAGGTGATATTGTGAGGGATCAAATATTAGCAAAATCTGAACTTCATGCTCAGTTTCAAAAACTGGGCATAAAGCCAGGAGATATTGTGTATATTGAAACTGCAGTATCACCTTTTAAATTATCACCCGATGCGATGATAAACTTTATTCATAGTTTAAAAGCCTATTTAAAAAGTGAGGGAACAATTGTAGCAAACTTAAATGCTCCCATTAATTATGAAGCCATCAATACAGAAATGACAGCGATGAATCCATCCAGTCTCGCAACCTTTGCGACGAATCGGATTGCAGCTTATTTAACAACGTTTAAAGACCACAGTGTGAGTGCCAGCTGGGACTATCCCTATGTGGCGATAGGAAAGTATGCCCCTGTGATAACGAATGCTCAAAGCGCTGATTTTCCAAATGGTAGCCACTCACCACTTGCACGCTTGTATGAACTTCATGCTAAAGTGATACTCATCGATCATGAGATTAAAAATCTTTTAATCAATGAGCATGTTATTGAACGAAGTCCACAAACAATCCTCACATTACACTCAACATTAGTGGATAAAGAAATACAAACAGTACTTAATAAAGAAACAACGATGGATATATTTGATATAATGTTTAAAGAGAAAAAGTACAAGCAATTATTTCAACTTGCAAAGTACAATGAATTACCAATCTTAAGTATGCAATATCGTGACTATGTTGATTATTGCAACCAATTATTTGAAAGGGAAGTATAAAATGAAAAAAATAGTATTAGCAAGCCTACTCATCCTCTTAGTCTTAGTTGGATGTTCACCAAAAGATCCAATGGCACTTGGAGTGTATAAAGATCGTCAGTATACAAATAATGTCTTTAATTATAAATTTGAAGTACCAGAAACATTTGCCTATTTAACATCAGAAGAATTAGCAGTTGTTAATAAAGAACGTCATGAAGCGAGTGAAGGTGCAGAAGAAATTGATCATGTTAATAAAATATTTGAATTTTCAAATACAAATAAAACGATCATTAATGCAATGGTAGATTCTCGCCCAAGTTATTTTAAAAATGCAGATAAAGAAATGAATTTATATTTAAACTTCTTAACAGATGCAGGTATCAAATACAGTGCGGAGCGCGTAATTGTAGAAATTAAAGGTATAGCGTATGAACGTGCTGATCTCACCTTAGACTTCAATATGAAACAAACTGTTTTAATTGCGGTAGAAAATGATTATTTATTAAATCTACAAATGACATACAGTAACGGAAATGAAGCAGACGTTGATACAATTTTAGCGATGCTCAGTGAAAATGAATAGTACCTACATTCAAAGTTATAAACATGATGGTAGTCTTCATCGAACATGGACTGCGGTCGATGTCATAGAAGAAAGTGATGAAAAGTTTGTTGCGATAAACGAAAATACACGCATCTTTGAATCGAACAATAGATCGTGGATAGCAAGGGAGCCAGCGCTGTACTACCTGTACAAGCATCAGTACTACAATGTTATTGCCATGCTCCGTAATGATGGTATATACTACTATTGTAATTTGGCGTCACCAAGCTTATATGATGGTGAGGCAATAAAGAATATAGACTATGATCTGGACATTAAATTTTTTCCGGATGGAAGTTATAAAATCTTAGATGAAAAAGAATTTAGGGCAAATAAAAAATTGTATAACTATCCATCCGTACTCGAAAAAAAATTACGTGATGAGATTGAAGTGCTGATTAAACTGCATGCTCAAGATCTCACTCCATTTAATTTAAAAGAAAACGAAAGACTTTTTAGAAAATATTTAAAAGAAGACTAGAAACAAGGTAATGACGAACTCAAACAGTTCGTTTTTATTTGGCGCAAAAGTATAAAAAAGATGAAATTTAAAGTATAAAATTTATGTAAAGTTTAAATAAAGTTCTTTTTATTAAGATATGCACAAATGTGCTTGAATTAAGTATTTATATATGTTATTATTACCAAGCATCAAAAGAGAAGCGCTGATGAAATCAGCTCGAAATGAGCCGAAAACATCAAGGTTAAAATACTTTCTCAAATTGAGTTAATATCATTGACATTCAATTTAGGATAGTGTAATATTAACAAGCGTCTTAA
>JAAZDN010000009.1 GCA_012512805.1 Erysipelothrix sp.
AACTTTAAAGAAGATAGTATCCCTGAACTTGAAATCTCAAATGATGTTTTTTATAAACGAATGGAAACTGAGGGGATTCCAATTTCTTCGCAACCCGCAACCGGTGAAATCTTAGAAATATTTGAAGAAAGTCTAAAAAAAGGTGATGATATTATCGCCGTATTTCTATCCAGTCAAATGAGTGGTACCTATCAAAGTGGACTACTTGTCAAAGACATGTTGCTTGAAAAATATCCACAAGCAAAGATAACGATCATTGATTCAAAATCAAACTCAATGCAACTTGGATACAGCGTAATTGAAGGAGCAAAAGCAATTTTAGAACAAAAATCCTATGCTGAAGTAGTTTCAAAAGTAGAAGCTGTAAATGCATCAAGTCGCTTTGTATTTGTACCAAATAATCTAGACTACTTAAGAAAAGGTGGCCGCATAGGAATGGCAAAGGCACTCTTAGGTAATGCCCTCCATCTTACACCAATATTAACTGTGAACGATGGACAAGCAGATACAATCCAAACCGTACGTACAAAAAAACGAGCAAAGAAAATAATGCTCGATATCTTAAAGAAAGATCATGAACAAGCAGAAGTACAGGAAGTAGCAATCCACCACATTAATAACATAGAAGAAGCACAGACATACAAGGCAGAAGTGGAAGCAATTGTAAATTGTCCAGTTATTATTGCGGACATTGGACCTGTTATAGGAGTACATGTAGGTCCAGGTGCCCTATGACTTGCATATCACACAAAGGAAGTATTAAACGATTAATAAGCAGTAACAAGATAAACAAATAAACAAATAATCAATAAAGCCCGCTTAATATTAGGTGGGCTTTATTGTCATCAAAAGCATACACAATGATGTACTTAAATGTTACATAATGTAAAATTTAGTCTCATATGTCAATAACCATATTGACTTACAGTAAGTGTATGCTATTATATTGATGAATAGCGCTAGGCAATCTGTAACAGGACCCTAGGGTGCCGCCCTCTTAATGCAACGGAGGGTTTTTTTAAGGTATGATTTTATGACATCAAGAAGTCATTTCACAACAATTAATATATTTAATATGTTGTAAGTAACTGGATCAAGTGCTCATAAAAATTACGTACTTAGAACAACAATTATAATTCTATGTACATCAAAATGGAGAATTAATCAGTTAATACCATAAGTAAATACTTTTCTACTTTCTAATTTTACTATGTTATAATTATGATGTAAACGACCCGCATATGGGTAGACAAAAACCAGATTCTAAGGAATCGAGTTTTAGGAGATACAATTTTGTATCTCTTTTTTTCATGATTATAGTTACTTATATTTTTATTATTTCATAGCCTTACTTTTATTTAAATTTCATGTTCAAATAACAAAAAAAAGAGCACGAGTGCTCTTGTGTTTATTTTATTTGGCAGGGGCAGTAGGAATTGAACCCACATCAACGGTGTTGGAGACCGGTATACTACCATTGTACGATGCCCCTGTTTGCTGCCTACTTATAATAACATAAACAAATACGCTTAGCAAGATTATTTTACATTATGTAACATTTAAGTTATCGCAGTATGTGACTAAATTAGGCAAAGATCTAGTAATTAGTTAAAAATGTTAAAGATACCTCCCTAAATTAACACTTATAAGTCACAATATACCTATAGGGGGAATTATGAGAAAAATTATTATATTTTTATTAGGAATGTTTGTGTTCTTAAATATTCAAATGATTCACGGTTTTGCGTATGAAAAAGATACATTTATGTATCTAAGTCTAGAAATAAAGTTTTGTGAAGAAAGTGATTTCACTAAGTATTTAATGCTTGATTCTAAGATGGTCTACGTACATTCTCAGATGATGTCAAGGTTACTCATGCATCGTATATGGTGAATGGAGTGTCAGTAGCTGTACCATTTGAGTACAGTTATGATGAAGAGAGAGACTTTCGTCAGTATACAGTAAATAGTAATGTGTGTGATAGCTTTAAAGGTTTTTTAACGGAAGATCAGATTGATGAAATGATAGCTTTTAATGTAAAGATGGATAACTTATATTTTCAGTACAATATTTTATTAGAATATCACTTTGATCCTGTAACGAATACATTTGATTCTGAAGGACATCAAGAGGATACAAGAATGTTATCGCGTACGATTAGTGATATGAAATATGCAGTAAGAATTATGTTTGTAGATAAGATTTTTCCTATACAATTGAATTTACAAATGAATTGAATGAAGTTGCGACTTTTACCTACAGTACAGATTTTAATGGAACGGCTGCTGGAGGGACACCAATTCCATTAAATTTCCAGCCTAAGATCGATGATGAAGTTGAAGTGGTTGAAGAAGTAGTAATTGTTAAAAAACCGGTTGTTGTTGAAGAGAAAACAAAAGAAGGAACACCAAATACAGGTATTACTTTTGATATTACACTCTATTTATCTTATTCTTTGGTATTAGTAGTTTAATGATGTCTAAGAAAAAGACTTACTAATTTATAGATTATGAAAAGTTTTAAGAAGAGGATTACTTCATGGTGATCCTTTTTTCCTATAGTATTTAAAATTTCATCACGTAACTTATTCAATCTGACTTCATTTCACGTGCTATAATTTAATGGAGGTGAAATTATGAGTAAACAAATTATGTTAGAAGATTTTCTAGAATATACGTATTTGGGTATGCCACAATACAATCAAAGTAAGAATGTCTTGGCATTTATTGCTTCTAAAGCAAACTTAGATGACAATAACTATCAATCGTACTTGTATGTTAAGAAAGGGGATGACATCCTCCAGTTAACGAGTTCAGCAAAGGAAGGATCCTTCTATTGGCAAGATGATGAAACGATCATCTTTAAAAATATGCGTGATAAGAAAGACATGGATAAGGTTGAAGCCTTAGAAGAGTTAAGTGTTTATTACACCATTAATATTAATGGTGGTGAAGCGACTCGTGCCTTTGATATTCCTTTAACTGTAGGAAGTATTAATCCACTATTAGACAATCAACTGTTGTTACAAGTGAATTATAATGAACTGTATTCACATGCCTATACCTTAGATGATGAAGCGAAGGCTGAACTTTTAAAATCTAAAAAAGATATGCAAGACTTTGATGTGTATACACAGGTTCCATTTCATTTTAATGGAGCGGGTAATATCAATGATCAACGCAGTGCTTTGTTTACTTATGATATCAAAACAAAACAACTTGATCGGATCACAGATAAGTATGTTGATGCTGGAAATATTAAAGTGAATGAAACATCTGATAAGGTCTACTTTGCAGCAGCACTTTTTGAAAAGGTTACACCACTTCAAGAGCATGTCTATGTTTATGATGTGAAGACTCAATCAGTATCACAGGTAAGTTCAGAGTTAATGTCAGTCCATGATATTATTTTAATGAATAATAAACTGATAGTAGCAGGCTGTTATAATAACGACTATGGTATCAATGAAAATCCAAAGTTCTATGAACTGAGTGAAGTAAATAATACATATACCTTAGTAGCTGATTATGATGCATCCATTGGATCATCAGTTGGTAGTGATGTTCGTTATGGTGGAGGAGCATCAGCACGCGTCTTTAATGATGAATACTACTTTACTTCAACCGTTGACAATCACAGTGAAGTACGTAAGTTAGATGCGAACTATACAATTGAAACCGTCTTAAACGTTGATGGTAGTGTTGATAGTTTTGATATTAATGAAGAAGGAATTATCTTTGTAGGACTTGTAGACAATCACTTACAAGAATTGTATATGAGCACACCAAAACTTACTCAAGTGAGTCATTTCAATGATGAAATCATGAGTGATAAATCAGTCATTGACTATGAAGAAATGAGTTTTGAGCGTGATGGATATACCCTAAGTGGATGGGTCTTAAAACCAAAAGATTATGATCCATTAAAAACATACCCCGCAATACTCGATATTCATGGTGGACCAAAAACAGTGTATGGACCGATCTTCTATCATGAAATGCAAGTATGGGCAAATATGAATGCCTTTGTCTTCTTTATGAATCCACGTGGATCAGATGGAAAAGGAAATGAGTTCGCAGATATTCGTGGGAAATATGGAACGGGTGACTATGATGATCTAATGCACTTTACAGATCTTGTCTTAGCGAAGTATCCTGCAATTGATCATACTAAGGTAGCAGTCACCGGCGGAAGTTATGGAGGCTTTATGACCAACTGGATTATTGGACACACTGATCGCTTTGTAGCAGCTGCATCACAACGTTCAATCTCAAACTGGGTAGGCTTTACCTACACCTCAGATATTGGACCATACTTTGCAACGGATCAACAAGCTGCAAATATGTTTGATGATGTTGATAAACTCTGGTGGCACTCTCCATTAAAATATGCAAAAAATGTTGTGACACCAACCTTATTCATCCATAGTCATGAGGACTACCGTTGTCCTTCCTTTGAAGCCATGCAAATGTATGGAGCACTGATGGAAAATAATGTCGATACACGACTGGTCATGTTCAAAGGTGAAAACCATGATCTATCACGATCAGGACGTCCAAAACAACGCATCAAACGCTTAGAAGAAATTACTGAATGGCTCTTTAAACATTTCGAATAATATAATAAAGCATCACTTATCAAGGAAGTGATGCTTTATTTTACTATTTTGTTGTAAGGGTTGTGATCATAAGCTCTAATGCCTTTGTGATTACTTCAAGCTGTAGAAAAGGGATATCATCCTTATGTTGTGCACGTTGTGATTCAACAATAGGAATATGAACAAATAATCCTTGTGTGGATGATGCTTTAATATGATCGAGTAAATGATAATAGGTACTGTTACATACAAAGGTGCCTGCATGATAACTAATACTGGCTGGAATGTCTGCCTTTTGTAATGTTTGTACAAGTTGTTCTACATTAAGTGATGTTTCGTAAGCATGGGGAGTATCTTTTAGTATTGTTTCATTGTTTGGCTTATAGTGTACATTATCACCGTTTGTGCTGTTCATCACATTTAGGGCATAACGTTCTAACGTAATGTCACTGCGTCCAGCAGCCTGTCCCACAAGTATAACGTGTGAGTAATCATGGGTTTTAAGCGTATTTAAGAGCACTTGTGCAGCACGCATGTATTCAGTCGGAAGTTCTAGTTTATCAATGTGAGTGTTGTTTATTGTGCTTGATAGTCCGGATACAGCCTGAAAGGAAGGATTAATCAAATCTTTTCCAAATGGATCAAAGCCTGTAATTAAAATTCGCATCTTATACCTTCTTTCTACATAGACAAATTCTTAAGTCTATGGTGATCTCTGTTAATTGTTTTGTATATGTTTGATGATTGCTCATCGGTGTCATTGCTAAGAGTTGTTCACTCTGTAGTCGCGTAATTTCAACTGTGTACGTTACATCCTCACTTGAAATGATGTCCATCTTATCATTGAGAATATTGAGTACCTCATCATTAGAATAGTCTGAATGTGTAGTCAAATCACGAATTTCTTTTAAATAGTTTTCATTGGGGATGACTTTAATTAAGTGTCCATCATCTTTTAAAATTCGTTGAAACTCAGTATAGTTTGCGGGTGATAAAATATTTAAGATAAGATCACCACTCTGATCTTGTAGCGGCATGTTTGCTAAATCCGCAACGAGATAATTATGGTTTATATCATCACTTGCCAAATCAATTCCAGAGAGTGCAAGATCAAGTCCAAGTCCAAATGGTTTATCGCGGTCTTCTAAGACTTGTTTTAAAAAACTACCTTCACCACATCCGGCATCAACAACAAGTCCATAAGTGTCATCACAGTATTTTTTCAAGGCACGAATAAAGGGTTCATAAATGTTTGACGTAATGATTTCACGTCGGGCTGTAAATAAATCTTTAGTATACAGTTGATCATTTAAGGGTTTACTGAATTGGACATAGCCTTTACGGTTTAAATTGTAGCGATGATTATTTAAACAAAGAAGACTTTGATCATCCACTTCAAATACTTCTTGACAGTGTGGACATTTTAAAACTTTTGCAACATTCTTAAAGTTCTCTGTTGCGGCTTTAATCTTACTCAATCGGACGACGGGTTCCATAGCGATCACCTTTCTGTAGTTAATATATCTAATTTAAAAAGGATAGTGTTGCTTATAACACCATCCTTTGTCCATGTTATTTAGTTTTTTCGACTAAGTCGTAATGTTCTACTAACCACTCATGGTATTTTGCGACAGAATTTTGTGCAATCGTAATTGCGAAACTAACGAGCTCTTCAGGTCCTAAGCGACCTTCTAGGCTTGTACTGTCATTTAATATTTCTTGTAATTCATCTTGCACTAATAAGAAGTCTTTATCTTTTACGTACATTATGGTTCACCTCTACTCTTTTCTTATAGTAAGAATAACGAATATTTACGAAAATTGCAATCAATATTCACTATTTTGTCGTAGTTGCAAGGGCAATACGTGCAATTGGGACACGATATGGTGAGCATGAAACGTAGTCCATATGCAGTTGTTTAAAGAAGTTAATGGATTGAGGATCACCACCGTGTTCTCCACAGACACCAATCTTAATGTTAGGTTTAACAGCTCTTGCTTTTTCAACAGCCATCTTAATTAAGCTTCCAACACCGACTGTATCTAAGGTTTGGAATGGATCATTTTCATAAATACCAATATCATAATAGTTCTTTAAGAAGATTGCGGCATCATCACGACTGAAGCCATACGTCATTTGTGTAAGGTCGTTTGTTCCAAATGAAATGAAGTCAACTTCCTTAGCGATATCAGTAGCGAGTAAACAAGCTCGTGGAAGTTCAATCATAGTACCAACCATATATTCTAAGCTAATGTTTGCTTCCGCAATCAGTTCATCAGCAAGCTTACGAATACGAGATGCTAAGTAGGTAAATTCTTTAACATCACCAACAAGTGGGATCATGATTTCAGGTTTGATTGTAATACCGTCTAACTCATTTGAAACGTTGATTGCAGCTTCAATAAGAGCACGTGTTTGCATGAGGGCTATTTCTGGATAAGAAATGGCTAAACGACAACCACGATGGCCCATCATTGGGTTAAATTCATGGAGACTACGAATAACATCTCGAATTTCAGCAGAACTCATGTTCATGATCTCAGCGAGCTCTTCAATATCCTGTGTAGTTGTTGGCATAAATTCATGAAGTGGGGGATCAAGATAACGAACAGTAACTGATTTATCTTTCATCGTTCTAAAGATTTTTTCAAAGTCTTCACGTTGCGTTGGTAAGATCTTACGAAGGGCAATTTCACGTTGAAGTGGTGTCGTACTTAAGATCATTTCACGTACGGCACGAATACGATCTGCTTCAAAGAACATATGTTCAGTACGAACAAGTCCAACACCTTGTGCACCAAATTCAAGTGCAACTTGAATTTCTTCACTACTATCAGCATTTGTATATACTTTTAATTCAGCTTTTTCATCAGCCCATTCAAGAAGGTTATTGAAGTCTTCTGAAATGGTTGCGCTTTGTGTTTCAATACGGCCTGCATAAACAAATCCAGTTCCACCATCAATTGAAATTTGATCACCTTCATGATATTCTACGTTGTTGACGATCATGACGTTATCACGGATGATAAGATCACTACTTCCTACGATACATGATTTACCCATTCCGCGTGCAACAACGGCAGCATGTGAAGTCATACCACCACGTGCGGTTAAGATACCTTCAGAAATGTGCATTCCTTCAATATCTTCTGGTGATGTTTCAAGACGTACAAGAATGACTGGTTTTCCTTGGTCAAAGTATTCTACAGCTTTTTGTGCAGTAAAGGCAATAAGACCTGTTGCAGCACCTGGTGATGCTGGAAGTCCTGTAGCGATTGGTTCAAGTTTCGCAACAACATCCGTATCAAACTGTGGATGAAGTAGACCATCAATAATACGAACATCTAAACTATCAAGTGCTTCTTGCTTATCGATAACACCTTCTTTTACAAGATCATTCGCAATTTTAACAGCAGCCTGTGCTGTACGTTTTCCAGCACGTGTTTGTAAGATATACAGTTTATGATCATCAATGGTAAATTCCATATCTTGCATATCATGATAATGTTTTTCGAGTTGTTTTGAAACATCTAAGAATTGTTTATATTGTGCTGGCATTGATTTTGCTAATTCGCTAATTGGAAGTGGTGTATGCGTTCCTGCTACAACGTCTTCACCTTGAGCATTGTATAAGAATTCTCCGTATAATTCATCTTCACCTGTTGCTGGATTTCGTGAGAAGGCAACACCTGTTGCACAGTTATCATTACGATTTCCAAAGACCATTTCTTGAACGGTAACCGCTGTTCCCCATTCATCAGGGATATTATTCATACGGCGATAATACTTAGCGCGTGTATTGTTCCAAGATTTAAATACGGATTCAATGGCAGAAGTTAGTTGAACAAATGGATCTTGAGGGAAGGGCTCTTTCACCAATCTTAAATACGTATCCTTATGTAAATTAACAAGTTCAAGTAATTCATCAGGTGTAAAGTCGTGTTCTGTATCTTTATTAAATTTAACTTTTAGGGTGTCAATATCTTTTTCAAAATGATCACGGTCAACGTTTTTAACAACATCACCATACATTTGAATTAAACGACGATATGAATCATAGGCAAGGCGAGCATTATCTATTGCCATTACTGCCGCAACCTTATCATTAAGTCCTAAATTTAAAATAGTATCCATCATACCAGGCATCGACGCACGAGCTCCAGAACGAACAGATACTAAGAGAGCATTCTCTTCATTTTCAAAACTTTTCTTTGTAATACCTTCAAGTTGAAGCATATTTGCCTTCACTTGATCCATTAAATTTGCAGACATAGTTTCACTATCTGCATAATAATCATTACAAGCATCAGTGCTTACAACAAATCCTTGTGGCACAGGCAGTCCTAGCTTTGTCATTTCTGCTAAGTTACTTCCCTTACCACCAAGCACATTTCGCATTGTTGCGTCACCTTCACTAAACATGTAAACAAGTTTCTTTTCCATAAAAACCTCCTATAGACTATAGTATAGTACACTTTTTAAAAATATGAAAGCGCTTCATATAAAGTTGTGAAATAATTATATTTTAAGGACAAGGCATTTTAAATAGGCTATAATAAAGACGGAGGGAATGCTATGAAAAAATTAACAGCTTATATTAAAAATATTAGTTTAAACGTATTTAATGCACTCAAACAATTTCCAACGGCATTTTTAAGTGGAAGTGCGATTGCGATACTTGCCTTAATGAAGGTAGAGAACTATGATATCATACTTAATTCTCAGCTAAGTGCAGTTCAGTATGGTCTTTTGTTTGCACTATTATTATCACTTGTCTTCACTAAAGTGAACACTTTTTCAAAATGGATAAAAGAAGCTTTAAGTCTTTTGTTAGGAATAGTACTGGGTGTCAGCTTCGTTGTATTCCGTGTTGATGCACTCACAGGATTGTATGATTCTGCACGTATCATTGGTTTTAGTATTAATTTTATTCTATTAAATGCTTATCTCATTTTACTTTCAAAAAATGAATTTAGTGAAGATTATCCAAATGCCTTTTATTTCTTAAACAAGGCAGTCTTTGCTTCACTCTTTATTTCACTTGTCATGTTTTTAGGGCTCGCAATTGTGAATACGGCGATATCAAGCCTCATCTTATCAAGTCATGGTTTTTTGAATACACTCACACTATTAATCCTTTCCTTTTATGTTGGATATCTTTTACTGCTTAGTCAATTGGTGAGAATCGAACATCATAATAATCTTGAAAACAATCAGTTCTTAAAAAATCTCTTTAATTTTGCACTTACACCGGTAAGTCTTATTCTTGGTGTTGTTTTGATCATTTGGAGTGCACAACGTGTCTTTATGAATGTTCAAACCGACTTTGAAACGGTCTTAAGTCTTGTAAGTGCCTATACACTTGTTGGGATATGGCTTTACTTACTTGGTTTTCAACTTACCAGTGCGATTACAAAGTTATTTCAAAAAGTATATCCATTTATTGTTCTCATTACAAATACTCTTCTCTGTGTTTCAACATTTAAAGCATATCAAAGTCTTGGACTTCGATTTGAAACATACTTTGCCTTTTTAAACATTGGCTTTGCACTGCTTGTAATTCTTAGCATTTTTATAAAGATGAAGCCACGATATGTTGGAATCAGTCATGGACTCATTACCTTGGCACTCATTACGAGTTTGCCTGTTGTAGGACTTGCACATCTTCCATATCGAAATCAAGAAAAACGTCTTATTAAAATATTAGAAGCAAATGAAATGTTAGATAATGATACAGTCCAACATGCTGATCATAATTTGAGTGATTCAGATAAAGAACAGATTGAAAACAGTATTAAAATCATCTCTGATTATCCCTTTAAACATCCATCATACTTACCCTCTGATATAAATGAATATCAAACGTTCAATACTGTATTTGGATTTAATAAAAAATACGATTATGATCCGGGTGCTAAACAAGACTATTACTTCTTTAATGTAAGAACGGGTAGTGTTGATGTTAGTGATGCATCAAAGGTATTTTTCTTTGATGTTAACCATGATAGTAATGAATACCGCTTTTCAGTAAATCAGAGTGAATATGTGATTAAGTTTGTTGAAATGAATGTTGAAATCAGTAAAAATGGACAACATCTTGAAACACTAGCCTTAGACGAGTTCTATCAAGAACTCCTTACTTATGGACAATCGATGAATGATCTTGGAAACAATGTTCTGACTGATGCGGATCACTTTACAATTTTATATACTGATGGTGAGACTTCATTTGATATTATCATGAATTCAATCACTATTTTAGACAATGGTACGATGCGAGTAGAACAAAGATCCGTATTCATGATCATTCTGAAATAAGCTTGTGATTGTTTACAAATAATTAACAAAAAAGTATATAAATACATGCTATAATGAATAAAGAAAGGCGAGGTTTAATCGATGCAATTAAAAGATAAGGTGAGTCTAAACGTTCAAAAACAATTACGTTGATTCTTGTATAACGAAGACAGTGGATTTAAGGATCATGAAGTGTTAGATGTTGCGGGCAGCTCTAGTTTTGTTATTGTAGGCTATGTACTTGAAAAGAGTAACAAAATATTTTATGAATACAGTGATGCAGCACCTTTTGCATATGTGCTCATGTCACAGTTAAACAATGAATTATTTCGCGTTAAACCAGAAATTATGGACGATAGTTTCAGTCTCATTAAGTTAAATTAAGAAAGAGGTATAAAATGAAAAATGCAGTTGTGTTTGATATGGATGGTACACTCATTGATTCAATGTGGATGTTTGATCGTGTTCGAAAAGAAGTTATCGAAGATATGGGATATAAACTAACAAAAGAGCAGGAAGCAGAACTTGAAGGCGTATCCTTCTGGCAGTATCCAAAATTCTTTAATGAAGTTGTTAAAGCTGAAATGGACGATTCAATGTTCTTCCACTTAGTCAATACGCAAATTCGTATTAATTTTAGAAAAGGATTTGAACTAAAAAAAGGGCTCGTAAGATTTCTTGATTACTTAGATGAACAAGGGGTAAAATACTGTGTTGCGACAGCATCTAAAAACATTGATGCAATATCAAACTTCAAGGCACTAGGAATGCTTAAGCGTTTTGAATTTATCATCACAACAAATGATGTTGATCGTGGTAAGGAATATCCAACGATTTATAAGGAAGCTGCAATTATGCTTGGTACCCATATTAGTAATACCTACGTATTTGAAGATGCACCATATGCTGCGAAAACAGCTAAGGCCGGTGGCTTTAAGGTTGTGGGAATTGCCGATGACTACTTTAAATCAGTAGAAGATGAAGTACGTGGGGTAGCGGATTACTTTATTCAAGATTATGATGAACTTATGGATATGATAGAACGAAAAGAAATTACATTTGAAGCAAATTAAATAAAAATGAGATGCATGTGCATCTCATTTTTACTACTTAAAGATGGCGTTAGTCTTTAAGTTATATATTTTATGATTAATTTCAAGTAAGATTGTATATTCGCCTGATAACTCGTCATCATCATTGATGTACTGGTTGACCTGCTGAGTCTCATTATCGAAGATTACGATACACATTGCGGTATATGGACGTTCTGATATTCGAACATTGTAACGTTTGTACTGTAAATTCTTATAAAGAATCACATTAACAAAATCTTCTTTTTCAAAGTCACCGCTAATGACAAGGCGATTGTGTTCTTGATGAATGTTTAAGTTTAATGCATCTAGGACGTCCTCATCAAAAGTGGCATCTAAGAGTCCAAAGCCACTTTCATAAGCGAAACTACTCGATAGACTTCCAAGTGATAGGGAAGGTTTAAACTCAAAGTTTTGATGACTGTTATAAATAGCCATTTTTTCTGCTCGATAATAGTTTTGATTCGTCTGTATTTCGAAGATTAATTCGTCATTTAACACCTCACTTGTGTAACTCGCAAGATCAGTAAATTCAGTTAATCCAGGCGGGACATTGAGTACATTCATGTTATTTTTAGCGTGTCCTCCAGAATGGACAAGATAATGATTGTTATCAAGATAATCAACATCAGAGATGTATGGTGAATAGTAGTCACTACCACGTTCTTTTCCATATTCATACACTTGTTCAATGGTTCGCTTGTCTTGATCAATCTTGTAAATAACACCACGGCTGTAATTGTTTTCTGCAGCTAAGTACTGGCTTGGATCTTTAGAACGGTTATTACCATTATCAAAGATAAACACATTTCCATCCGGTAAAATTTTAGCCGCATGTTGTGAATACGGAAATTCCAAATCACCAATAGGTTCTAAAAAATAAGGAAGCATATCATCACTAAAGGACTCTTTTTCACCAATAATATAATTAATATTAAGCGAATCATAGTCTAAGTTCACAACAATATCTTGGTGACGTCCTGATAGTGTAAGAGAGTTGGTTTTTTCATCGTACCAGACAGAGTTATTATGGAACCAATCCAGATCAACCCAGTTTTCGCTCTTTCCACTTTCAGTGTCTAAAATATTTTTAAGGTCAATTGATTTCACGATCTCACCAGTATTACGGTCAATCTCTACGATAACATCCTCAACGGTAAAGGTTTCAAAGTCATTACTTGCGACAATTAAATTACCATTTGGAAGTTCACTGACATCATGATGGTAGCCACCCGGTAAGATGTATTCATTATAAACGTAACCTAGCATTGACATTTCATACATCCCTGTTTGATAGTAGGGAGGGTTAATAATTTTATCGTTACTTAGAATAAGGTTACCATTATTAAGTGTTCGAATTTCCCACACCAACTGTTCAGTAAGATACCAGCGAACATTACCATTAATATCATAGGCACTCGTATAGCCAACTGAGGCTGGTGTCATAAAATAGAAGTTTGATTCTAACTGACTACGATATACTTCATTGAGGTGTATATTTGTAATGTTATTGCTTAAGCCATCAGGTAGTGGTGCAGTTTGAATGCTGAGTGAGGTATTGACATCACCATAGCTAATGATGACTTCATTAGTACTGTCAGCATAAAGACCATAAATTGGTAATTGATGTTTCAAAGCCGCATCATAGTCCCAACTAAGATCTGGGCTGTTATGCATTCCTTTCAGTGTTATCGTCACTGGAAGTGCTTCATCGGTTTCAAATGTAAGCAGTGCACTGAGTGGTGCGATATCGAAGGGATCAAGATAAACTTGAAGTTCTGAATTCACTTCAGATTCGATCTTTTGTGCGATTAATACTTGTTTTTCTAATCGTGTTGCTTCAACTTCAAGACTTGTGTTGTTTGTAAGTTGAATGTGTTTGTATCCAAAATAACTCGCGATACTCACAAGTAATATAAGCATTAGGATTAAACTGTTTTTTATACGTTTATTTTTCATGATTTCACCTAAGTTGTATTATACCTTGTTTAAGACTAATAGTCATGATTTTTAAAATATTATTTCATATAGTTGATTTATTCACAATAAGGTCTATAATAAGATTGTAGGGGTGATTTAGTGGAATATATTTTACATGAAATAATTGAATACACGAATTTAATCATTTTAGTTATTGCTTTTGTGATTATCTTAATCGGTATAATTAATTCAGTAGCGGCGTTATTTAGAGATATGAAAAAAACGCCAGGGATATACATTGGAGAGAGTTTAGATTTAGCGTTACGCTATTTAATGGTCTCAGAAGTATTACATACATTTACATCTGAAACCTTAGAGGCAATTATTAATTTAGGTTTACTCTTACTGGTGCGCATTGCGATCGTCATCTTTAATCAAAAAGAGATGGATCATGAAAAGGCACATATAGAAGGACTTGTAGACTTGATAGAAGACAAAAAACCAACGAAAGATATTACTGTATAAGCAATATCTTTTTTTATGGTACAATAGAGTTGTCAAGACAGGGGTGCTTCGGCTGAGATGTGACATCACAATCCCTTAAGACCTGATCTAGTTAATACTAGCGTAGGGAGTCTAACCGACTGACTACGCCTTTACGGAGGTGTTTTTTTATGAATAAAAACAAGAATACAACTAGGATGATTGTCAATGTTGCGATCTATGCAGCATTATTTATAGTATTTGATTTAATGCAGAACAATATGGGACTCTTACAAATGCCAAATGGAGGAAGTCTCGGGATTTCAACGGTTATAATCCTATTAGCATCATATCAATTAGGCTATAAAACAGGATTGCTGGTAGGACTCATATCAGTATTTTTACAATTTTTAACAGGACCAATGTACATTGTAGGAATCTTAGGTTTTATGTTAGATTATGTAATTGGTTTTGCGGTCTATGGCCTAGCTTCACTGTTTAAAAATTATAAATATTTTTATCCCGGCGTCCTCATTTCAAACATATTACGCTTTATTTCTGTAAGTTTATCGGGAGTCTATGTATTTGGCTTAGATTGGATACCATCGATGGCCTATAACATAACCTACATGCTACCAACTGCTATTGTCGGGATGATTTTGGTTCCAATATTACATGAGCGTTTAAAAACTAAGTAATATTATAAAATCTTATGCTATGATAGGTACAGGTGATACTATGAAAGTAATCTTAAATGATAATGATATTAAACGAGCATTGACCCGAATTACCCATGAGATTCTAGAAAACAATAATCAAATCTCTAATTTAGTTTTAGTTGGAATCAAAACACGGGGTGTTTATTTAATGCAACGGATTGCGGATAACATTAAGAAATTTGAAGATTTTGAAGTGGATTGTATTGAACTTGAAATTGATTATTGGCGAGATGATTATCGTAAAAGTGATGTGAAACCAGAAATCAATTATGATTTCTCGAATAAAAAAGTAGTGTTGATTGATGATGTGCTCTTTGGTGGACGTACAATCAGAGCTGCTATGGATGGAATCATTTCACATGGTCGTCCTGAAACAATCCAACTTGCGGTCTTAGTGGATCGTGGTCATCGTGAATTTCCAATTCGTGCTGACTATGTTGGTAAAAATATTCCGACAGCAAAGGTTGAACGGGTTAGTGTTTCACTCATGGAACTTGATGGCATTGATAAGGTAGAATTAAATCGTTAAATAAAAAAGAAGGAAGCTTTGATTAAATCAGGTCAGTTTCCTTCTTTTTAATATCTAAATATAGTTGATTAAGTTTATTGTTTGATCCAGTTGATATTCAAGTGTATGACTCTGATCACTCATAATAATCACAACACCGGGTCCATGTCCGGCACTCTGTGAATTGCTATGAACAATAATTCCAATGGATAATGCACCTTTTTTATAATGGGGTCCAAAGGCTGCATAGTGATCTTCAATTGCAACAAAGTCACCAAAACGTAAATCGTTGAGTTCATATTTTATATTTTCACTCTCATCATGCATCATGATGTCATAGTCGCCAATTTGAATATTGGCACTACCAAGTCCTGCTCCAAGTAAGTGAGCCGGTAAAACTTTGGTGACCTTAACCTTTACCTTTTGATTGTGATCAACGTTGATCTTTAAGCGTTCTAAGAGGTTTGGATCCATATTAAAGAGTTTAATTTGTGGGAAGTGTGTGAAGGCAAGTCCGAGTCCAACGGTTCTAATTTGAATATGATCACCAATAACAAGTTGATCTAAGATCTCATCTTCAAAGTGAATGATAATGTGATCAACTCCACCATGCTTTCCAGTTACAACACCAGTTTTACCTTTGGCATTACCTGATGTGATGGTAGCAATATTTCCGATACATGCTAAATGGTTTAAACTCATGTTTAAACTTGAATCATTATTTTTAATGCTGACACCAGGCTCTACATGATCTCCAACAAGGTCAATACAATTGTCTCCAATTTTAAAGTCATAGACAATTGATCCAACACTGGGTACGTTGATCGCCTGTCCATCAAAGCTTGTCCAATATGATTTTCCTAAACTTGGATGCGCAATGCTTCCTGATGATGCTAAAGATACTAATTTATTTCGATTTGTTTCCATTGAATCACTCCTGTACGTATTATATCAAATGTTAAAGCGATACCATAATACGAAATGATCTTATTATTGTGAAAAAAGCTCATATTTAATATGTATTATCACTTTTTTGGTGTTATAATATTCTAGATAGGAGTGTAATATGAAATATTTACGAAGGTTTTTTACAGTGGATGCTTTAATTCCAAAGCGAATACGTAAGGCTCCATTACCTTCAACTAAAGAAGCGTACTCTACAGCATTTCAGATGGCGTGGCCGTCATCCTTGGAAATGGTGTTGATTGGGTTAATTGGATCTGCCGATCTAATTATGGTTTCACATTTAGGTTCCAATGCCATTGCAGCAACTGGAATAACAACCCAACCAAAGTTCATTTTATTGTCAATTGTTATGGCCTTAAATACTGGATTAACTGTGATCATTTCACGTCGAAAGGGACAAAATCGAGCCGACGAAGCCAATAAAATTCTCAGTAATGCCTTAATCATGAGTGTTTCAATTTCATTGTTAATGACATTGATTGGCTATTTTTATGCCGAACCAATTTTGAAAATAGCGGGAGCAACATCAGATTATCTCGATCTTGCGATTGTCTATTTCCGAATTATTGTAATTGGAAACTTCTTTACCGCCATTTCAATGACACTTACGTCAGCCCAACGTGGAGCTGGTAATACGAAGATTTCTTTAATCACCAACTTGTCAGCTAATATTGTCAACGCCTTTTTTAATTATTTCTTAATTAATGGAGTGTGGATATTCCCAGAGCTCGGAGTTGCAGGTGCAGCTGTTGCAACCTTACTCGGTAATATTGTTGGGTTTGTCATTGCGATTTATTCAATAACACATAATACTGAATTTATTAGCTTGAATTTTAAACGTACGTTTAATATTGATTTTAGACGCTGGTTAGAACTTATTCGAGTGAGTTCTTCAGCCTTTGTTGAACAAATCTTTATTCGTGGTGGTTTTTTAATGTTCTCAATTATTTTAGCGAACTTAGGTACTGACAAATTTGCTACACATCAAATACTGATGAACATACTTAACATTGCCTTTGCGGTAGGTGAAGGATTATCCATTGCCTCTTCAACCTTAGTTGGAGTAAATCTAGGGAAAGAGCGTCCAGATCTGGCAATGATGTATAGTTTAATTTTACAGAGAATAGGTTTGTTTACAGCAATTATTTTAGGCTTAAATTTAATAGTATTTAGAGACATTATCTTATCGCTCTTCTCACAAGGAAGCAGTGTTGTCTTAGAACTTGGATCACCGATTATGTTTGTTGTCGGACTGACCGTTTCCTTCCAAGTATTAGGAACGATTACGATAGGGACCTTACGCGGTGGCGGAGACTTAAAATTCACGGCCTTACTCATGATGATCTGTATTGGTGTTGTACGTCCACTTTCAGGTTATATGTTTACCTTTGTCTTAAATGGTGGTTTAGTTGGCGCTTGGTTCGCAATCTTACTTGATCAAATGTTACGAACGATTGCAAGTCAAAAACGCTTTAAAGATGGGGCATGGTTACATATTAAAATATGATGTTAGTTGAACAAGTTACATTAAGTGATGGACTCATCACCTTAAAAAGCTTAACGCTTAATGATGCTTACGCCTTACATGAAATGTTAAGTGATGTTAAGCTTACAGAAAGTGCGGGATTGCCTCTGCACACGCACGTACATCAAACGATGGACTTTATATTGGAAGGCAATGAAGGCGTTAAGAGCTATCAACAATATTTCTATGGTATTTTTGTAAATCGTAATTTAGTCGGGCTTATTAATCTCTTTAATGTTGATTACGTTAAAAGTGATGGTGAATTTGGCTACTTTATTGGTAGTGAATACCAACGTAATGGCTATATGCGTCGCGCTATTAAACTCTTAAGTGATTTCGTTTTAGAGCAAACAAATTTAAAAGCAATTAATATTTATATTGATACGAGTAACCAAGCATCCTTACGCTTAGCACATCGCTTAAATCTAAAAGCAGGTTCAGAAAGTATTGAAACAGATCAGGCGAATCGTACAATACAGATGGTTAAATATGTCATTGACGATAAAAGTCAATCGGACCTTTGAATTTTATCATTAAGCATGATATTATTAATAATAGATTGGAGATAATTATGAACATCAAAAAATTAGAAGAACATGCATTGCATATTAGACAGAATATCGTCGAAATGGTTTATGCAGCTGGATCAGGTCATATTGGAGGATCTTTATCAGCAGCAGATATCGCATCATACTTATATTTTGAAGCGATGAATATTGATGAAAGTAATGTGGATTCAAATAAACGTGATCGTTTTGTTTTATCAAAAGGACATGCTTCACCACTACTTTATGGAACATTAATGGAAAAAGGATTACTAGATCGTGCTTTAATTCCACAATTTCGCCAAGTTGATTCACCACTAGAAGGACATCCATCACGTGGTACATTAGCAGGAATTGATGCTTCAACAGGATCACTAGGACAAGGGATCTCACAAGCAGTTGGTATGGCACTTGCAAACAAGATTGATGGCAATTCAAATACTGTATACTCACTTGTTGGAGATGGTGAGAGTCAAGAAGGACAAGTATGGGAAGCAGCAATGTCTGCAGCTCATTTTGAACTCAATAATTTAATCGTCTTCTTAGACTTCAACCAACTACAAATTGATGGAGACATCAAACAAGTTATGAACCCAATTCCTTTAGATGAAAAATTTAAAGCCTTTGGATGGAACGTTATTGAAATCGACGGACATAACTTTGAAGAGATTGATCAAGCAGTAAAAGCTGCACATCAAAGTGAAAGTAAACCTACTTTAATTTTAGCGCGTACAATTAAAGGTAAGGGTGTTAGTTTCATGGAAAATGAAGCAGGATGGCATGGAGTTGCTCCAAGTTTAGAACAATTTGAAGCAGCAATGAAGGAGTTGGTATAATGAGTATGGTCGCAACACGTGAAGCATACGGTAAAACGTTAGCTGAATTAGTCGAAGAAAATGAAAATATTATTGTTTTAGATGCTGACTTATCAGGATCAACAAAAACAGCGGATGCTCGTAAAGCACGTCCAAACCAACACTTTAACTTTGGTATTGCAGAAGGAAACATGATGTCAGCAGCTGCAGGTCTTGCAGCAAGCGACAAGGTTGTTTTCGCAAGCACATTCGCAATGTTTGCGGCAGGTCGTGGTTTTGAACAAATTAGAAACTCAATTGCCTATCCAAACATGAACGTTAAAATTGCGGCAACACATGCGGGTATTTCACTAGGAGAAGATGGGGCAACTCACCAGGCTATTGAAGACATATCACTCATGCGTTCAGTACCAAACATGACCGTTGTTTCACCATCAGATGGACCTGAAACAGCAGCTGCTATTCGTGCTGTTGCGGAGTATGTTGGACCAGTATACGTTCGTTTAGGACGTCTTGGTGTTCAAACAATTAACGATAATGCAGATTATAAATTTGAACTTGGAAAAGGTGTTGTCCTTTCAGAAGGTCAAGACATTGCAATCTTTGCAACAGGTTTAATGGTACAAGAAGCATTAAAAGCAAAAGAAATCTTAAAAGCTGAAGGATTAAATCCAACAGTCATTAATATACATACGATTAAGCCAATCGATAAAGACTTAATTATCGAAACTGCAAAAACTCACTCACTCATCGTTACAGCTGAAGAACACAACGTAATTGGTGGTCTTGGATCAGCAGTTGCTGAAGTTTTAGCAGTCAATCATCCAACACGAATGATCATGGTTGGAGTCAACGATACCTTTGGTGAAAGTGGTAAACCTGCTGACTTATTAGCGAAGTATGGTATTAATGCAGACAATCTTGCAAAACAAATACTAGACAATAAATAAAATATATGTTAAAGTTGAGTCTCTCAACTTTACCTGCATCTATGGCGGAATTGGTAGACGCGCACGCTTGAGGGGCGTGTGATTCATATCGTGCGAGTTCAAGTCTCGCTAGATGCACCATTAATCAATAAACAAAGTCTTATTCTATAAGGCTTTTTATTTACTTGCAAATGGTTGCGCTTACTTTTATTTCAGTCATATTCTTTCACATAATTCAATCAAATAGGTGTGTCGAACCTTTGCAAAAGATACAAAATATAGTAAGATATATACGTATATAAATATAGGAGGAATTAGATATGGCATTAGTATCAGCAAAAGAGATTTTAGTAAATGCTCGCGAAGGACATTATGCAGTTCCAGCGATCAATATCAATAACTTAGAATGGACAAAAGCAATCTTAACGACTGCTCAAGCATTAAACTCACCAATTCTTTTAGGTGTATCAGAAGGTGCAGTTAAATACATGACTGGATTTGACGCTGTTGTTGGAATGGTTAGTGGAATGATGAAATCATTAAACATCACAGTTCCAGTAGCACTTCACTTAGACCACGGAAGCTTCGAAGGCGCTAAAGCAGCTATCGCAGCTGGATTTACTTCAGTAATGTATGATGGATCACACTTACCATTCGATGAGAACATTGCAGAAACTAAAGAAATCGTTGCATTAGCTCACGCTAACGGCATTTCAGTTGAAGCAGAAGTTGGATCAATCGGTGGAGAAGAAGACGGAATCATCGGTACTGGTGAATTAGCTGACATCCAAGAATGTGTTGGAATGACTGCAACAGGAATTGACTTCTTAGCAGCAGGAATCGGAAACATCCACGGACAATATCCAGCAAACTGGGCAGGATTAAGCTTCGAAACATTACAAGAAATTAGTGAAGCAACTGGTGGAATCCCATTAGTATTACACGGTGGTACTGGTATCCCAGCTGAACAAATCACAAAAGCAATTGACTTAGGTGTTGCGAAAATTAACGTAAACACTGAATTACAATTAGCATTCGCTGCAGCAACTCGTGCATTTATTGAATCAGGTAAAGACTTAGAAGGTAAAAACTACGATCCTCGTAAACTTCTTGCTTCTGGATATGACGCAATGGTTGAAGCTGTTAAAACAAAAATTGAAATGTTCGGATCAGCTAACAAAGCTTAATTTCAAACTTTTAGAACTAGGATTGAAAAATATCAGTCCTAGTTTTTTTAATGCACTAAAACAAGACTGTATTAGTTGAGCATGAAAGTTATAATATGTTATAATAAAAGATGATAATTAGACAGATACATTTTGAGTAATCTCAAATATTTAAACTAATTTTTACACAAAGATGATTTTTATTATGGAGGAATATTATGAACGAAATTAAAATATTTTCACTTGGAGGACAAGATGAAGATGGTAAAAACCTATATGTAATTGAAATAAACAATGATATTTTTATTATTGACAGTGGATCAAAGGATGCTGAATCAGGACAATTAGGTGTTGAAAAAATTGTAGCAGATACAAGCTACTTAGCAAAAAACAAAAAACGCATTAAAGCACTCTTTATTACACATGCACATGATGATGCCTTTGGTGGTTTAACACACTTATTACAAGATGTTAATGTACCTATTTATACAACGGCATTCCCCGCAACACTCATTCGTCAAACATTAAAAGATAAGGGCATTAAAAACGTTGAAATTCATGAAATTGAGCGTAGTCAAATCTTTAAGATTGCGAAAACTGAAATTAGAACCTTTAAGGTTACAAACTCAGTCCCAGATTCATTTGGGATTGCGATTCGTACGAAATACGGAAACATTATTTATACAAATGAATTTATTGTGGACTATGATATTGGCTTACATGCCTTTGCATCAGACATTAGTGAAATAGCTGAAATTGGAAAAGAAAAGGTCTTTGCACTACTTAGTGAATCAACGGGAGCAAATACATTAGGCTATACGGCTCCAAGCCATAAGATTTCACATGTATTAGAAACACACATTGATGAGGCAAAGGGACGCATTATCATTACGTCATATGCCCAAAATATTTACCGTGTTATTGAACTTGCGGAACTGTGTAATCGTACCGGCCGTAAACTCTTCTTCAAAGATAAGAAGATGTTAGATACAATGTCACTCTTAAAGAAACTTGACTACTATCACTTACCAGCGAATGTTGTCGCAACACTCGAAGATTTAGAAAAACCAAATACAATTGTACTTGTAACAGGTGATGGATCTGAAGTCTTTAAGAAGATGTTTGCCATTACAGCTGGAGAAGATGAACGTCTGACGCTTAATAGTGATGATACAGTCATCATTGCCTCACCATCAGTTCCTGGTGTTGAAATCGAAGCAATGGCACTTGAAAATGAATTGTACAAGGATGATCATAAGGTCATTACGATTAAAAAAGATAAACTCTCATCAATGCATGCATCTCAAGAAGATTTAAAGATGTTACTATACTTATTCAAACCACGATTCTATATTCCGGTAAAAGGGGAATATCGTCACTTAGCAGCGAATGCTGATCTCGCAATGAGTGTTGGAAATATTGGTGCAGACCGTATTATTATTTTAGACAATGGACAAATCGCAACCTTCGTTGATGGAAAACTTAAGAATGCATCAGAAATGATCAGTGCTGAAGATATTATGGTTGATGGTACAGACAGTCTTGAAGAGGGAAGTTTAGTTCTTAAAGATCGTGAAACACTCTCTACAGATGGTGTCATTATTATCGGAATCTTACTTGATTATAAAACAAAGAAAATTATTGGTGGACCCGATGTACAAACTCGTGGGCTCTTATACGTACGTGACTCAAGTCATGTCTTAAAAGCAGTAAGTGATATTATGGTTGAAGCTGTTGAAAATGCAGTTAAAGAAAATAAATACACAAATTCTGATGTACGCTCTGAAGTAAGAATGCGTGCAGGGAAATATGTCATGAAAGAAACAGGTAAACGTCCAATGATCTTACCTGCAATTGTTGAAGTAAATTAATTAAATGAGGATGGGATAAAATGGCAAAGAAAATGACAAAAAAACAACAACGTCTCTATGAACTTATCGTTAGTATTATTGTCCTTAGTATGCTTGTCATTGCCTTGTTCAAATTAGGCATCGTTGGCATTACAATTGATAAAACAATTCGTTATTTGTTTGGACAGTTTCATATTGTCATGTACCTTATCAGTTTTACGTACTTGTTTTTCATACTCTTCGATAAGAAAGCACTCAAACAGTCTGGACGCATATATGGAGGATTAACACTCTTATTTATAAGTTATCTTCTCTTATCTGCGTCAATCAGTCATTATAATTTAAGTAAAATGCCAGCCTTTGCATATTTTATTGAGCACTCTAAAGAAATCTTTAATTATCAACGTGTGGCAAGTGGGGGCTTCTTTGGTACTGGATTATACAGCATTTACACGATGTTATTTGATGTGTATGGTACGTATATTTTAATTGGAGTTACAAGCTTAGTAGGACTCTTACTTATGTTTGGTACCCAAATATTTAAGGTATTTAAACTTAAAGAACGACCTGAAAAAATAAAGGTTGAAAAAGAAAAGAAAGAACGTCAACCATGGTTTAAACGTAAAGTAGAAAAAGAGAGTGTTCTTCTTAGTAACTTAGAACATGAAATTCCCTTTGAAAATGTTGAAGAAGAAGTGAAACCAAAGGAAAGTATCTTTATTTCAATTACGGATGAGCCTGAAATAAAAACTGAAACATTAACTGTATCTGAAAACAGTAGTGATCATTTACAACAACTTACATTAAAAATAGATAATGATGCTGATGTTGTGGTATCAAAACAATATCGACTTCCAAGTTTAACCTTACTGGATACAGCACTGAAGTCTTCTAAATCATCGAAGAACTCACAGGCTGCTAAAGCGAAGGGGACACATTTAATAAAGGTATTAAAAGAATTTAATATTGAGAGTGAACTTATCGATATTCATATTGGACCTTCGGTTACAAAATTTGAAATTAGACCAGATTCTTCTGTGAAAATATCACGTATCAGTTCAATTACCGATAACATTAAGATGGAACTTCAAGCGAAGAGTATTCGTATAGAAGCCCCAATCCCTGGTAAAAATACGGTTGGAATAGAAATTCCAAACATTGAAAATACACCAGTTAGACTTTATGAAATTATTAAGAATATGGATTCAAAACAACCGCCATTACAGTTTGCACTTGGTAAAGATCTTATGGGGAATATAATCTATAGTGATCTTGCGAAGATGCCACACCTCTTAGTAGCAGGAGCTACGGGTGCTGGTAAGTCGGTTGCACTGAATGCCATGATCACCACCTTACTTTTAAGAAGTAAGCCAGAAGATGTTCGCTTACTCTTAATTGATCCTAAGAAAGTAGAATTCAATAGTTTCGCAAGTGCACCACATCTTATGACTCCGATCATAAATGAAGCCAGTCATGCGAATCTAGCCCTACAAAAGATTGTAGAGTTAATGGATGATCGCTATCGTGCCTTTGCTAAGATTAACGTTAAAAACATTAAAGCGTATAATGAATATCGTTTGATCAATACTGATGTACAGCTTGAGAAATTACCCTTACTTGTTGTGATCATTGATGAGTTAGCGGATTTAATGATCGTAGCCGGAAAAGAAGTTGAAGGAAGTATTCAACGCATTACCCAACTTGCTCGAGCTGCTGGTATTCATTTAATTGTTGCAACGCAACGACCATCAACGGATGTCATTACTGGAATTATTAAGGCAAACATTCCATCACGAATCTCATTTGCGGTATCAAGTGGAATTGATTCACGTACAATACTTGATACAGTCGGTGCAGAGAAGCTCTTAGGAAACGGGGACATGTTGTACTATCCTGTTGGTTACTCAGCTCCTGTACGTCTTCAAGGGGTCTTTATAACCGATGAAGAAGTTATACGTGTTGCGAACTATGTTGGTAAGCAGCCAAGTCCAGATTACTTTGATGAGTTTGCCTTTGAAACGATGAGTGAAAGTAGTAATGGAAACAGTAACTTTGATGATGCCCTCTACGATGATGTTAAGGCCTTTGTTATCGCACAACAGAAGGCGAGTACTTCACTCATTCAAAGAAACTTTGGAATTGGATACAACCGTGCAGCCCGTATTATTGATTCACTAGAAGCACACGGTATTATTGGCCCGATGTCAGGAAGTAAACCACGTGAAGTGTATACGCAACCTGATCCTGATTTAGATTATTAAGACGAGCACTAACGACATTCTAATCACTAGAATATCGTTAGTGTTTTTTACATAAACTATGTGAAAAAAATATCTAAAAACCGTATGAAAAAAATGTAATTAAATTGTAAACACTGTAACAAAATAAAGTAAAACCAATGTGAAAATTATGTGAAATTATTGAGCCATTTTGTTTGACAAATGCTGTTAAGTTAAGTAACATTAAACTATAGGGAAACCTAATGGAGGAGAAATAATGAAAAAAACATTCAAGTTTTTAGTTTTAGCAACATTAGTTTCTTTAGTCTTAGTTGCATGTGGTGGAAACGGCACAACTGAAACAGAAGCTAAAGATCCAGGATTTAAAGCAATTATCGTTTTAGATACAGGTGGAGTTGATGATAAATCATTTAACGAATCAACATGGGATGGCGTTCAAAAGTTCATCGCAGATAACGGATTAGATAAAAATGCATTTGAATACATTACATCACCAGATGAAGCTTCATATGTAAACAACTTAGAAACTGCTGCTGAAAAAGCTGACTTAGTTATTGCAGTTGGATTCTTATTTGAAAAAGCAATCGCTGAAGTTGCTCCTAAATATGAAGATACAGAATTCTTATTCATTGACGGTTTTGTAGAAAACATTCCTAACTTACACAGTACTACTTTTGCTGATGAACAAGGTTCATACTTAGTAGGATTAATTGCTGGTGCTCGTTCAAAAGCTGATGGATCAAACAAAGTTGGATTTGTTGGTGGTATGGAATTCGATACAATTTTAGCATTCCAAGCTGGATTTGAAGCTGGAGTTTGGGAAACTAACCCAGATGCAGAAATCTTCGTAGACTACTTAGGAAGCTTTGTTGATACAACATTAGCAGGACAAGTTGCTTCAAGAATGTACAATGATGGCGTAAACATTATTTATCATGCTGCAGGTGATGCTGGTAACGGTGTTATTACTGAAGCGAAAAACTTTGACGATAAATACGTAATTGGTGTTGATAAAGACCAATACGAAGCTGGAAAATCACAAGGTGAAGATTCAGTAGTTATTACTTCAATGCTTAAAGGTGTTGACGTTGCTGCTTATGACTTCTTAGAAGAATTCTATGTAAACAAAAAAATTACAACTGGCGTATACAACTTTGACGTTGCTAACGACGGAATTAGAGCTGAAATTTCAGAAGGACGTAACTTAGACGCTGATGAAATTGCACTCATTAAAGATTACATGGCTAAAATTGTAAGTGGTGAAGTTACTGTTTCAAGAACACCTGAAATTACTGGTGCTTCAGGAACAAAAGCTAAATAATATTAGTATAACTATTTAGAATAGAAAGAATCACATAATTTATGTGGTTCTTTTTTATCATAACGGTTACATATGTTATAATTAATTATATTACATGGAGGGATTTAAGATGGCATATGAAATAGAAATGCTCAATATAACAAAAGAATTTCCCGGCATTAAAGCAAATGATAATGTAACCTTAAAAGTTAAAAAAGGGAGTATCCATGCTTTACTCGGAGAAAATGGGGCAGGGAAGTCGACCTTAATGTCGATCTTGTTTGGTCTGTATAAGCAAGACGAAGGAATTATAAAAATTAAGGGTGAAGAAGTAAGTATTGAAGATCCAAATGATGCAACAAAGTTAGGTATTGGAATGGTCCATCAACATTTCAAACTCGTTGAAACATTCACTGTTGCACAAAATATTATTTTAGGAAGTGAACCGACTACAAAAGCAAATACAATTGATTATGCTACGGTAAATAAAAAGATTAAAGAGATATCAGAACAGTATAAATTGGAAGTAGATCCAACGGCAAAAATTGAAGATATTTCAGTTGGAGCTCAACAACGTGTTGAAATATTAAAAATGTTATATCGTAACTCTGATATATTAATTTTTGATGAACCAACTGCCGTTCTAACGCCACAAGAAATTACAGAATTAATGCAAATTATGCGTAATTTAATTAGTGAGGGTAAAACAATAATTCTGATTACACATAAGTTGAAAGAAATTATGGAAGTTGCGGACGAGGTAACGGTATTACGTCGTGGACGCTATATTGATACCGTATCTATCGAAGGTGCAAGTGAGCGATCACTAGCAGAACTCATGGTAGGACGTGAAGTTGACTTCCAAGTTGAAAAACCAGAACAAGAAGCCGGTGATGTGGTATTAGAAATTAAGGGCTTAAGTGTCAATGATTTCCGTGATTTGCCAGCGGTAAGAGATTTAACGATTGAAGTTCATGCCGGTGAAATTTTAGGAATTGCTGGTATTGATGGAAACGGGCAAGATGAACTAATCTATGCTTTATCAGGATTATCAAAATTTGAATCTGGTCAAATAATTTTAAACGGAGAAGACATATCAAAAACATCAATTAAAAATCGTACAAATAAAGGACTAGGACATATTCCAGCGGATCGACACAAATATGGTTTAATTCTCGATTTCTCACTTGAAGAAAACTTAATCGTTCATGACTACAATACGAAGCGTTTTTCAAATGCAGGGGTATTGGCAAATAAACGTATACGATCACATGCTGAAGGCTTGATTAGTGAATTTGATATTCGATCAGGACAAGGAGCAAGATCTGAAACTCGATCAATGTCAGGTGGTAATCAACAAAAGGCAATTATTGCACGTGAGATTGATAAATCTCCATCATGTTTACTCGTCGTTCAACCGACTCGTGGACTAGATGTTGGAGCCATAGAATACATTCATAGTCGTATTGTTGAAGAACGTAATAATGGAAAAGCAATTCTACTCATTTCTTATGAATTGGATGAAATATTAGCACTTTCTGATCGTATCGCAGTATTGAGTGATGGAAAGATAACAGGTATCGTTAAGCCAGAAGAAACAAATGAAAATGATCTTGGTTTAATGATGGCGGGTATTTCACAGGAGGAGTTAGTTCATGCTTAAAAATAAAAAAATAATGATACCATTAATATCAGTTTTACTTGGATTAGTAATCGGAAGTTTTCTCTTATTAATTACGGGGAAAAATCCATTAATTTTATTTGAAGTACTATTTGAAGGTATTACTGGTTTTCAAACTAAACGTGGACAGTTGTTTAACATTAGATATACTGGTGAGCTCTTAGTTTCAGCAATGCCATTAATGTTAACAGGACTATCAATAGCCTTTGCTTATCGTACCGGACTGTTTAACATTGGTGCTGAAGGACAGGTTATTATGGGAAGTCTCTTTACTTACTTTGTAGCGACTAACCTTGATCTACCACCACTTATTCATATTCCATTATGTTTTGTAGCAGGAGCAGTTGGGGGAGCACTCTGGGGTGTTATTCCAGGAATTCTAAAAGCGTACTTTAATATTATTGAAGTTGTTGTAGGGATTATGCTTAACTATGTTGCAATGTATGTATCAAATTATATTGTTATGAATATGGAAGGCTATAAAAACTTAGTGTCACCACCAATTAACCCAAGTGCCTCACTTCGAGTGCCATGGTTGACGGATTTATTCGGTGGCTCACGTTTCCACTTAGGATTCATTATCGTAATCTTAGGTGTAATAACATATTGGTTTATTATTGAAAAAACAACATACGGATATAACTTACGTGCAACTGGATTTAATAAAGATGGAGCAGAATATGCTGGTCTTAAAGTAAATCGAAACATTATTTCATCAATGGCTATTGCTGGAGCATATTCAGGTTTAGCAGGATCAGTCTTAACACTTGGAACATTCGGAGATGTTAAGTCACTTGCGAGTTTAGCAAGTTATGGTTTTGATGGAATTGCGGTTGCCTTAGTTGGTAACTTAAGCGGAATTGGAATTGTCTTAGCTGGACTTCTATTTGGACTTTTAGGATTTATACCACCAATGTTACAACTTCGTGGAGTACCACTTGAAATCGCATCGATTATCGCAGCCTTAATTGTCTTCTTTGTTGCAGCACAGCGCTTAATCGAAATGTCCCTATCTAAGCTTAGGGAAAAGAAACTGGCCAAGAATGGTGATAAAGAAGAGGGTGTAGCATGAACTGGATTACAATATTAGAATTTTTATTACCTGGGATGATGACTGTTGCCAGCCCATTAATGGTAGCAGGTATCGGAGGAATGTTTGCAGAACGATCAGGTGTCGTCAACATTGCCCTTGAAGGATTAATGCTCTTTGGATCATTTGTTGCGGCAACAATTATATTATATTTTGAAAGCTTAGGTTGGTTTACAATGGGCCCATGGATGTCACTCTTTGTAGCAGGTATTGCCGGAGCACTATTCTCATTAATATTAGCATTATCAATTATTACACTAAGAGCAGACCATACAATTGCGGGAACAGCGGTTAATATGCTCGCGGCAGGTCTTACAGTCTATTTATCACAAATACTCTTTGATCAACAAAGAACGGTTGAATTTAAACAAGGGATTAAAAAGATTACCCTTCCTGGAATTAGTGAAATTCCAATATTAGGAGGATTCTTTACACAGTTTCACCCAACCGTATTCTTAGCCTTAGCAGTCGTCTTTATTTCTTGGTTTGTAATGTATAAAACACCATTCGGCCTACGTCTAAGATCATGTGGCGAAAACCCACAAGCTTCAGCTTCAATGGGAATCGATGTTTTAAAAACACGTTATATCGCAGTCATAATTTCTGGATTCTTATCAGGAATTGCTGGTGGTATGGTCGTCTTATCAAGTGATATTCAATTTACATCAGGAACAATTCATGGACTTGGATTTATTGCTGTTGCAGCAATCATCTTTGGTAAGTGGAAACCATTTGGAATCTTAGGAGCATCAATGTTCTTTGGATTAACACAGTCAATCGGTGTTTATGCAAACCGTATTCCAATAATTGACCTTCTACCATCACAACTCTTTATCGCAATTCCATACATCTTTACGATTGTAGCGTTAATTGCCTTTAGAGGAAAATCAGTTGGACCAAAGGCAGCTGGTGAGATATACGACGTTAGTAAACGATAATACACAAAAACCTTCATACGAAGGTTTTTTCTATTAGGTATAAAAAAAGGATCAATTGATCCTTTTTTGCTCACCAGTTACTTGTATCAAGCTTTACACTAGTTATTCCAGGAATTTCTTCCATTAATAATGTTTCAATACCATAATAAACGGTTTGGTCGACGATTGAACAGCCAACACACGCACCGAGCATTTTAACTGTTACAACGCCTTCATCTAAAGAAACAAATTCAACGTCACCGCCATCACGATTGATATACGGACGTATCTTATTTAAAGTATCCAAAATCATTTGTTGTTTATCCACTGTCTCACCTCACCTCTATTTTACTATAAGAAACCACAATCCGGCAATAGCTGCCCCTAATATAGCGCCACATATAACTTCTAGCCAGCTATGGCCTAATATTTCTTTTGTAGGAGCTTCATAGATTGGATCGTTTAGGATCGGGGAATGGACATTATTTGCCTTTAAATCACGAATTAATTGTTGCGTAGTTTGAATATTCTTGCCTGCATAGAAACGAATGTTTGCTGCATCATACATAACAATAAATGCAAAGATAACTGTAACTGCAAAAATTGTTGAAGAAAATTTTTCTACAAGACCAACAGAAAGGACTAGGGCTGATACCATAGAACTGTGTGAGCTTGGGAGTCCTCCACTATCAAAGAATAGTTTAAACTTCCATTTACCTGTTTTTATAAAGTGGGATACCGGTTTTAATAACTGCGCAATAATTAGTGCAGAGAAAGATATCCAAATTGGAAATAGATGTTTCATCGTTCACCTCTGGAATATTATAGCACATAATATGAGTGGTAATGTAACATTTATGTAAGTTAAGCCTTCAATAATCGTGGAGAAATACCTAAAAAATGCTATAATATTACAGAAGTGAGGTAATAATGTGAAGTCTATTGTTAATACACAAGTTAAAGCAACAATTACAGGAATTGAGCCATATGGAGCATTTGTAAGTTTGGCTGATGGAACCAAAGGGCTTTTACATATTTCTGAAATCTCAAATGATTATGTTGCGAAAATTAGTGACTTTGTTAAAGTGAATGATATTATCGACGTTAAAGTCATCGATCAATTAAAAGATGGTAATGTTCGAGTGTCACTAAAGGCAACATTAAAGGAAAGTGTGCGCAAGCGTAGACGTAAACATAGCTTAGATTTACGTCAATTTTCCAAAGGATTTAGCTCACTACAAAAGCAGTATCCATCATGGATTAAACAATTGGAGGAAGAATATGAACGTTAAATTTGATTATGAAAAAGCATACTTAAGTAACAAAGTATCGGAATATCAGGATGTTGTCGATCAGGCACACGAAGCACTACATGCAAAAACAGGTAAGGGTAATGACTATCTTGGATGGTTAGATTGGCCAGAAAATTATGACAAGGATGAATTTGAAGCCATTAAAGTTGTTGCGAAAAAAGTCCGTGATAATGCAGAAGTACTCGTTGTATGTGGTATTGGTGGATCTTACTTAGGTGCACGTGCTGCTATTGATATGATTAATGGCTTGTATTCAAAACAAGATGTTGAAATTTTATACTTAGGTAATACACTTTCATCAACATATATTAGTCAAACTTTAGAATATTTAAAAGATAAAAAATTCTATGTTAATGTTATTTCTAAGAGTGGACAAACAACTGAAACAGCAATTGCATTTAGACTCTTAAAAAACTTACTTAAGACTCAGGTAGGCGATGCATATCCTGATTATATTATCGCAACAAGTGATCCTAAAAATGGAACACTTCGTCAAGAAATAAACGAAAAGGGATATACGTCATTTTCAATTCCTGCCGATATTGGTGGACGTTTCTCTGTGAATACAGCTGTCGGACTCTTACCACTTGCGGTTGCGGGTATTAACATTGATGATCTTATGCAAGGTGCAAAAGATGCGATGAGTGATCTTGATAATCCAAGCTTAGAAGAAAATACAGCCTATCAATATGCCGTCGTTCGTCGACTCCTTGAAAAACAAGGAAAAGACGTTGAAATGCTAGTTAGCTACGAATTTCAAATGGCAATGTTTGCGGAATGGTGGAAACAATTATTCGGTGAATCTGAAGGAAAAGAAGGACGCGGAATTTTACCAACAAGTGTCAACTTCTCAACCGACTTACACTCACTTGGACAATTTATTCAAGAAGGTAAAAAGTTACTCTTTGAAACGATCATTAACGTTGAACTTGTAAGTGAAGATATCATCTTCCCAAGTGATGATGAAGATCTTGACAATATGAACTACTTAAGCGGAAATTCAATTGACTATGTTAATAAAAAAGCACAAGAAGGTACTTTAGCAGCACACTATGAAGAAGGTAGTGTTCCAAACTTAATCTTAAGCATTCCAGATATGAGTGCCCATACCTTTGGATATTTAACGTATTTCTTCTTTAAAGCTATCGCAATGACATCATACTTAATTGACGTTAACCCATTTAATCAACCAGGTGTTGAAGTGTACAAACGTAATATGTTTGCCCTGCTTGGAAAAGAATAAACAAAGTACAAAAAAAATAAACCGACTATGGTTTATTTTTTTTCGTCTAAAGCATTTTTAATGACATCATTATAATAGATATGTTTATTGTCTACTTCCATATAATGATAGCCATGTGTTTCATCTTGTTTTGTTTTCTTAATGAACATAATACCAAGATCATCCATGTTTAGTTCTGTTTCAATTTGTTTTGCTTCTTCAAGTTCAACCATTGAGAAGACGGTAGAGAGTAAATCCGCAAGTCCCGAGTCTTTAACGGTCACTGTTACTGATCGTGAGAAACGAGCAGGTTGTAGTGTTCGAGGATTAATAAGATGATTTTGGAAGTTTCCTTGATCATCAATAAAGAAGCGCTCATAATCACCACTTGTAACAACAGACATCGATTGATCAAAGTGTAGTGAGGCAATCGATTCATTTGTAATTGAATCAGGATTTGTAACACCAACATTCCATGCTTCAGTATTATTTTTAGCACCGATTAAGCGAATATTACCACCACCGTTTACAATACCACTCGTTAGTCCCAGCTCTTCTAAATGTTGTGCGACTTTCTCAACAGCCCATCCTTTAGCGATGGCTCCAATATCGAGAAAGACACGTTCGTTCGTTAAATATACGGTATTGTTGACACTGTCAATGTCTACAAAGTCCCAACCGATATACTGTGCAGCATCTTCAAGAATTTCCTGACTTGGAGAAGGACCATATTTATTTTCTCGATTTAATTCTAATCCTCTTTCGCGGTATTCGTGCCAAATCTCTAGAACAGCACCCATCGTTGGATCAAAGAGTTCATTGTATGAGGTTGAATTGTTCTTACTGTATTCTAAGAGTTCTATAATTGAAGGATCGACACTGACCTTTTCAAGACCAGCCATATCATTCACAACCTTGAGATTGTTGACGCCCTCATAATTTTTAAAGGTATCAAACTGACTGTTATAGAAACGAATCTCCGTTTTCATTGCTTCAAAGTATTCTAAGAATTCTTCTTCAGAATGCGTATAGCCAACAAGCGTAAAGGGCGTATTAAATCCAACATCAAAGGTCGTTTCCCGATATTGTGTTAAGCCACTTGAAGGCGAACAGGCAGCCAAGAAGCTAAATGCTATTAAGATTAAAGTATATTTAATTGTTTTCATCGTATCACCAGATTAATTATAGCACATTCATTTTATGATTTAATTTTTAAAAAGTGATAAGATAGGGCATAGATAAAAGATAGGAGATTATATGAACAAACAATATGAACAAGTTAAAGCATTTCATAAGACCTTTAAACATCCAGTTGCAGAAGAAGTACAAATGGTCAATCCAGATCGTGCACAAAAACGATACGCATGGATGCTAGAAGAAATTAATGAATTTTTAGAAGCAGAAGATGTAGTGGAACAGGCAGATGCTATGATTGATACAATCTACTTTGCACTTGGAACACTCGTTGAAATGGGTGTTGAACCTGATGTCTTATTTGATATTGTCCAAGAAGCCAACATGAGTAAAATTTGGCCAGATGGTAAACCACATTTTAATGAGATGGGAAAAACAATCAAACCAGAAGGCTGGCAAGATCCACATGAAAAATTAGAACAAGCTATTTCCACAATGCAAAAGAAAACAGAAAAATAAATTTCTGTTTTTTTATCATTGATTATAAGGCCAACTGGTGTTTGAGGATTGGATACATGATCGCATCATTTTTTAATCGTACTAACTTATCTGTGAAGTCTTCAGCACTTAGATCATGTTTTCTTAAATACTGCTTCAATGTGTTCATTGCAATTAAAACGATTGTTTGAGATAAAATATGTGCCATCATTTCATTACACTTTATAAG
>JAAZDN010000122.1 GCA_012512805.1 Erysipelothrix sp.
GCGATGGATTATGCGATAAGTGAAACTAATCGTCGCCGTCAAACCCAGATTGAATTTAACAAGCGACATGGAATTGTTCCAATGACTATTAAAAAGCAAATTCGTGATACGATTCATGGCGTAGAAACTAAAGAAATGAGTATGAAATTGTTAAGCAAAAAAGGCAAAACATCCAAGAAACAACGCCTTGCTGTAATTGATGATTTAGAGCAACAAATGCGCGATGCTGCTCGGACGCTCGACTTTGAAAGAGCTGCTGAACTTCGTGATATTATATTAGAATTAAAAGCAGAATAGAGGTTTAAATGGAAAAAGACAAAATCATTATTCGGGGTGCCCGAGTTAATAATCTTAAAAATATCGATTTAGATATTCCCCGGAATCAACTGGTTATTATGACCGGATTGTCTGGATCAGGAAAAACATCTCTAGCCTTTGACACCATTTATGCGGAAGGTCAAAGACGCTATGTTGAATCGCTAAGTGCTTATGCACGTCAATTTTTAGGAAATACAGAAAAACCAGATGTTGATGTTATTGAAGGTTTATCACCTGCGATAGCGATTGACCAAAAGACCACTAGTAATAATCCACGTTCAACCGTAGGAACAGTAACTGAAATCTATGACTACTTGCGTTTACTTTATGCTCGCGCCGGAAGTGCATTTTGCCCGATTCATCATATTGAAATTCGTTCACAAACGATTCCTCAAATGGTCGATCAAATTGAAAAGCTTCCAGAAAAAACTAAACTAATGATTATTGCACCAGTAATATCTGATAAGAAGGGTAGTCACAAGAGTGTCATTGAAGATTTAAGTAAGAATGGCTATGTTCGTGTTCGCGTTGATGGAAACATTACCCTGATTGAAGAGTTAGAAGAATTAGACAAGAATAAGCGTCATACCATTGAAGCGGTTATTGACCGTATTGTCCTAAAAGATGGGATTACGACACGCCTCTTTGATTCGTTAGAAATCGCTTTAAAATTAGGTAAAGGTAATGTTGATGTGCTAGCAGACGATGAACTACTTCATTTTTCATCAAACCACTCATGTCCACATTGTGGATTTAGTATCGATCATCTTGAACCACGACTCTTTTCCTTTAATGCTTCGTTAGGAGCTTGTGAAAAGTGTAAAGGATTAGGGGTTACTCAACATGTGGATATTAACTTATTGATGCCAGATCAATCGCTTTCCATTGCTCAAGGAGGCATTGCTTATTTCAAAAATACTGTTAATACGGAAAATATGGAATGGCAGCAGTTTAATGTCTTACTAGAAACCTATAAGCTCGATATTAATAAACCATTAGCAGACTTCACTAAAAAAGAAATGGATCTTATTTTATGGGGTTCGAAAAAACCAATTAACTATTCCATCACTTCTCGTTCTGGATCAACATACAATAAAACAGAGTTTGTTGAAGGGATAGCTGCCCTTATTGAACGTCGTTTCCCAGAATCACAATCAGAGTTTTATCGTGATTGGGTTTCTGGCTTTATGAGTGAGCAAACGTGTGATATTTGTAATGGACATCGTTTAAATGAAAAAGCTTTAAGTGTAAAAATCGGTGATTTAAACATTTTTGAATTCACTGAAATGAGTGTCGATAAAGCACTCGACTATCTAGCAAACCTTAAACTAGATCCTACGAAAAAAGAAATCTCTCGTTTAGTCGTTAAAGAGATTGGTGATCGTTTTAAATTCTTAAGTGATGTTGGTTTAAAATATTTAAAACTTTCTCGCAGTGCAGGATCGCTCTCTGGAGGGGAAGCCCAACGGATTCGTTTAGCTACCCAAATTGGATCGCAATTGACGGGCGCATTATATGTATTAGATGAGCCATCGATTGGTTTACATCAACGTGACAACGCGATGCTCATTAAGACATTGAAGAATATGCGCGATTTAGGTAACTCCCTAATTGTTGTTGAACATGATGAAGATACGATGTGGGCTAGTGA
>JAAZDN010000010.1 GCA_012512805.1 Erysipelothrix sp.
TATGATGCCAGTGTTGACCTTTGGTAATACCTGGTTTTGATATGTTAACACTAACTTGACCACTTACTCCAAGTCGTAGAAACTCTGAGAAACTACCACGATCATCAATATGTGATATTAGAGGATAACTAAAGTCATCCTCAGGTAGATAGCTTAAGTAGGTACTGTATAAATTCTTACTAAAGCGTGTTTCTAGATTTGGAACGATAAAGTTTACTCTACTTTCTTTAAATGATACTAATAGATCATAGATTGTTTGTAGGCTTACTGTATCCACCGCCTCAACGACTCCAAAGCCATCTACTATGTGTGCTGTTCCATTGATTGCACGTATGAGTTCATGAACTACATCATCAATGTAGTTCAGTGATATTTCAACACGTGGATCATTCATCACAACATCTAAGTCGCGGGCAATATTATACGACCAGGTCGCAATCACACTATTGTAATTGGGCTTACTCCATTTACCATAGAGATTTGTAAAGCGATAGATTGTAATAGAAACATCATTTCTTTGACTGTATGCTTGAAGGATATCTTCTCCCATAAGCTTACTCTTACCATAATCATTATCCTTAGCTGCTTGAATACTACTTGAGGCAATAATCGGTACGATATTATTGACAGATTCTAGTGTATTTACGAGCACTTCTGTAAAGGAAGCATTTCCTTCATAAAAATCAGAGACTTTCTCAGGTCGATTGACACCCGCTAAGTGGACGACAACATCACACTGTGATGCATAATCTTTCAACTCTTCTAAAGTATTAGAACGACCATAACAAAAGAATTCATATCCGAGTGTCTTTAATGTTGCAACTAAGTTTTTCCCAACAAATCCATTGGCTCCGGTTACGAGTACTTTCATCTGATCACCCTTTATATTTTACTAGTGTTTCTTGGAGTTCATATAAATCATAGAGTTTTTCTTTTATTTCTGATACAGTGAGTCGTTCAGTATTGTCTGAGTTGTACTCATCATACTTATGATGTTGTGAGCCCTCTTCAAAGTAGGCACCATAGTTAAGGTCACGACTATCCATTGGGACCTTGTAGTAGTTGCCTAAGTCTTCTGCCTTAACGTATTCTTCTTTTGTAAGCAGTGTTTCATTTACTTTTTCTCCGTGTCGTGTACCTATTATTTTAATATCGACCTTTGCATCCGCAATCTCAAGAACAGCCTGTGCAAGATCTTCTATCGTACTGGCCGGTGATTTTTGAACAAATAAATCACCAGGTTCTCCATGTTCAAAGGCAAAGAGAACAAGATCAACAGCCTCATCTAAACTCATTAAGAAGCGTGTCATTTTTGGATTGGTAATGGTGATACTTTCATTGTTTTCGATTTGTTCAAAGAATAGTGGAATAACACTTCCACGTGATGCCATTACATTTCCATAACGTGTTCCACAAATAACGGTATCACTTTGACTGCGTGCCTTGGCGATGAATGTTTTTTCCATCATTGCTTTTGAAATTCCCATTGCGTTAATGGGATAGGCTGCCTTATCTGTTGAGAGACAGACTACTTTTTTTACATTGTGAATGATCGCTTCTTCAAGAACATTATCCGTCCCTAGTATGTTTGTTTTTACCGCTTCGATAGGGAAGAATTCACAGGATGGTACTTGTTTAAGTGCTGCGGCATGAAAAATATAATCCGTTCCACGCATTGCGGCTGTTAAACTACTGCGATCACGAACATCTCCGATGTAGAATTTTAAACGATGATCATTGTATTTCTTACGCATGTCATCTTGTTTCTTTTCATCACGTGAAAGAATTCGAATTTCTTTAATGTCTTCTTTTATAAAACGACGAATTAGGGCATTTCCAAATGATCCCGTTCCTCCGGTAATGAGTAATATCTTATCTTTAAACATTTATATTCCCTCTTTCATAATCTTTTTAAACTTTTTTACACCTTCTATTATATCAAAATGTTCGCATGCATAGTCTCGTGCTTTTGTATGCATACTCATCCATTGCTCATTGTTAATGCGTAAGGCAGATTCAAGTGTCAATGCCAAGCCTTCAGCACTGACATCTTCACTCACAAGTCCACCTTCAACTTCACTTACAAAGTCATTGAGTGCACCAGGTGATGCCGCTAAGATGGGAAGTCCATACGCCATGTATGATTGTACTTTCGCTGGGATTGTCTTATTAATCGGACTTACATTTACAAGTGATACGTATCCAAAGTGTTTGTTTTCAAGATAGCTTTTAACTTTTGAAGGTTCAACACGTCCCACTAAGGTAAAGTATTCTGAGACATCTTGTGTTTCAATGAGATGTTCAAGTGTTGTTTTATAACGACCATCTCCAACAATTGTAAAGTGAATCTTATGTTGATTTCTTGCTTTTAAGCAGGCCACAGCATCCACAATTAAATCAAGACGTTGCGCCTGACAAATATTACCCGCAAAGATAATTTCGAGTTTATCCTTCATTAAAACAGGAGCGATCGGTTGTTCGGAAATCTCATCGGCATGTTGAGGAATGTATGAAATTCTATATGCTTCAACTCCCATCGATACGAGTTCATCTTTAAAGGCCGGTGATGATACAACAATATGATCAAAACGCTTATAAATGTTTTGACTGAGTGTATATAATTTGTTTTGAATAAATTTATTCTTAATGTTTAATATCATAATCAAAGATCCTGGCCATAAATCTAAGACATAGGCCGTACTCTTTACCTGATTACGTTTGGCTAAGCGAAGTGCACCCCAACTTAGAAATATGGGTGATGTCATATAGACGAGTACATGATCAACCTTACGCTTATTAAACAGTCCATATACAAAGCTTGTAAGGGCATATGAAATATAATTCAAACTGAGCATAATTTTATTATTTTTTCTCGGAATGGCAAAAAGCCGCTCAATGTGTACATTATCCTTGTCTTCTGTGCGTTTTTTAAACACAGAATAGCCTGGATAATAATCACCGTGCGGATAATTAGGAATTTGCGTTATGACATCCACTTCTAAATCTTTTTTAAACTCATCAACAAGGGCGTTGATTCGAAAGTTTTCAGGTGCATAATGATTTGTAAAGATTGCAACCTTCTTCATAACTTATTTGCCTTGTCCAATCTTAAGTTTACCTTTAACAAGTCGAATCATTTCATGTAATTCCTCTACTTTTAAGAGGAAGAGTCCAATTAAGTATACGATTCCACCTGTTGCAATTGAAGTTCCTAAAACAATGAGATTTGGAAGTTCTCTAATTGATAATTGTTGGTAGATAATAAGAACGATGACGCCCATTACAATGGAAGACACACTTATTTTTGATATTGTTTTTAATAAGCGACGTGATTGAAGACCTTGCATACGTTTATTTAATATCACGTAGAGAATAAGGACTCCAATGTAGCTGGCAATTGAAGTCGCCAAGGTTAATCCCGCAACTCCAAACAGTGCACCTAATATAAAATTAAGGACAACGTTTGTGAGTACTTGAGCCACTGATGCGTACAGTGGTGTTTTCATATCATTAAAGGCATAAAATGAGCGTACTAACACGTCCTTATAACTTTGACCTAAAAGTCCAACAACCGCACCCATTAATGCAAAGTATAGTTCATTCCCTTGGCTTGCGGTATTTTTAAAGAATAAGCGTGATACGGGATCGGCTAAAACAATAAGTCCAATCGTAGCAGGAATGATAATGAGTGCAATCAAGTTCATAATTTCAGTTAAACTAGACTTCATTTGATCATACTCTTTATTTACAACTTGTTTAATAATGACCGGATACATGACCGTTGTAATTGAGGCGACAAATAAGGTAAAGACCGCATCACTAATTCGACTTGAATACGTTACGATTGAATAGGCTCCCTTACCAAATTGACTCGCCATCGTTGTATCAATAACACCATTAATTTGTGAAACGGATGTCCCAAAGATAATTGGAAGTGCCATAAAGAACATTGGTTTTACATACTGATCTTTTAAATCAAATCTAAATTTATACTTAAATTCACCCGTTCTATACGTTGTAATGACAATAAATACTACTTGTAAGAGTGATCCAAGTACAAGTCCATAGACCATTAAGATTGGTTTTTCAATCATACCACTTAAGACGATTGAACTGATAATAATAATGTTCATAATAAAGCCAGCGATAGGCTGTACATGGAATTTTTCTTCATATTGGGAATATCCATTAAAGATACTAAAAACCCCATTAGTAAGAAGGGCAAAGAGTGTAATACGTGTAAATTCAATCGTTAACTGTAACTGTTCACCTTCAAAGCCACTTGCATTAAGAAAGACAAGTTCCTTCGTGAAGATCATTCCCACTACAAATAAAAAAAGTGTTATAAAGAAGATGAACGTTAAGACATTGTTCATAAAAGCATTGGCTTCTTTTTTATCACTACGATTAATAATTCGGCTATACATTGGAATAAAGGTTGAAACAAGACCGCCCGCTAAAATTCCAAAAAGGAAGTTTGGAACGCGTGATGCAGCTAAGTAGGCATCTGAGACCATTCCGGCTCCATAATAAAAATCCATAAATGATTCACGGACAAGTCCTAAGACTTTTGATAATCCCATCAATATAAATAATATCATGGCATTACGTTTCATACTTTTACCACTACTCATAAATTCACTTCTTTTCTATGCTTGTACAATCACAATATTATTGGGTAAGCAAACAATTAATTTCTCACTGCCTTTTTTAACGATACCGACGGACTCACAAATCTTATCGGGACAATCCACATCGTATACATAGTAGGCTTCATTTTCAACACGAATGTGAAGGTGACCGTGTTCCACTTCAATTTCATAATCACCATCAACACTTAAATCAATTTCTTTAATGACTTCATCTTTTAAGCGAACTTCAATTTTTGTAATCTTATCCGCATTTAAATAACTATTTAAACGTATCCCCGCAAAAACAATTGCCAAGATGAGAATAAGACCACCAATAATCATGTAATCTTTTTTACTGCTCTTTTTAACGGAATTATTACTTGCCATTACGCATAATCTCCTCAATCTCTTCAGTTGTTTTTGGAATAAATTCAGATAAGTTTACGTGTCCATCTTCAGTGACTAAAATATTATCTTCAATACGAATTCCTATACCTTCTTCTTTAATGTAAATACCTGGCTCAACCGTAATGACATTACCTGCCACAAGTGCTTCATCACGAGACAGTCCAACATCATGGGTATCAAGACCCAGTGAATGACTTACGCCATGATAATAATAGTTCTTCACATCATACTTATTATCAATGACATTTAAACGCACAAGTTCAACGCCATAATACTCATTCACAATATCATTCAGTTCACTCATCGTAACGCCTGGTTTAATGGCATCAATAACTTTTTCCATTGCGCCAAGTACCATGTCATACAATTCTTTTTGACGAGGACTAAAGACACCTGATACAGGATATGTTCTTGAGATATCAGCACAGTATAAATCTTTTGTCGCACCCAGATCAAAGAGCATTAAGTCGCCATCCTTTGTAAATTCATTATTTGTGACATAGTGAAGTACCGTAGCGTTTTCTCCAGATGCCGCAATCGTATCAAAGGCATTGATGACATTTTCAGATTTTAGTTCAAAATCAAAATGTGCTTCTAAAACACTTTCACGTAAGCCTGGTTTTAAGTTTTGAAGAATACGCATCAGTCCACGATTCGTAATGTGCATCGCTTCTTGCATTTTTGATACCTCTGCCTCACTCTTAACCGTACGATCTTTCGCAATAATATCATACACATCATTTGCCGTAATATTATGTTCTCTAACAAAGATTTCACTTAAACTAAGATGGTTTGATATCTGATCCTTTTCAAGATCAAAGTATACATTTTTATACGCTTCTAATTGCGTAGGTTCAAAGGCATCCAAATAAGCGATTTTCAATATATCTGATAGGGCAGTCGCTTCGTCTTTACTGATTTTCTTTCCAATCCATTTTTCAAACATTTCATCACTTTCTTCAATGTATAAGATCTCGGATGTGTGATCCATGACTAAGATAAGGTTGGGTTCATTAATGCCTGTTAAATGGTAGAAATTACGGTTGACAACAAATGGATATTCACCATCAGCACTTGTTTTTATATGTGATCCTGAAAATAAGACGACAACACTGTCTTCAGGTAATGGTTTCATGACATTTTTTCGATTTATTGCATATTGTTTATTCATAGACTGACTCACTTTCATTCATGTTCGGGTAAAAGAGTTTACTCTCGCTTTTTTCTTTTCCAGCAGAAATTGCCGCAACAATTTCACTCACTTCAGATAATTCTAATACATTTCGATGCTCATCAACAATGTAGATTAACATAGACATTTCTTTAAAATACGGATGATAGGGCGTTTGTTCCAATTGATCCTTACTTAAATAGTAGCGTGGATCAAAGCCGTGTTCCACAAGTAATTCTGAAACGTTTGCTTCTAGTTCATCACTTAAGTTTTGATACGTAAAGAGATGACGGTTTAATAAACGATCGGACAGATCCCGTAGAATTGGATCTTCACTACTTTGCATTTCACTCACATAATAAAGCATCACCGACTCATCTAGAGCTAGGAGTGAATGGACTAAAGGTACTTCTTCCAATAAGAAGGTCTTAATACGCGGGTAGGGATCCAGTAAATGTGTATCCTTCAAATCATTTAAGCGTCTAAATAAACTGAATAAGACCGCCTCATAGGCTCTTGATGTTGCATGGAAATATACGTTCCAATACATGTGATAGCGGGCCATAATATAATCTTCTACAGCATGGATTCCACTTTCTTTGACAACGAGTTTATCATCGACAACACGCATCGTTCGAATCAAACGATTCAAATCAAAAGATCCATAGCTTGTCCCGGTAAAATACGCATCACGCAGTAAATAATCCATGCGATCCGCATCAAGTTGACTCGATATAAGCTGTGTTAATATTTTATTAGGGTGACTATGATTAATGATTGAAACGACCTGATGAGGAAGTTGTTCATCAATTTGTTTTAAAATGTGATTGATCTCAGTATCACCGAGTATAATCATTTCCGTATATTTTTCATGGTTAATACGACTCACCGACTCAAAGGAATGTGAGAAGGGGCCATGTCCCAAATCATGAAGTAAGGCTGCTAAAAGGGTAACGGTTTGATCATACTGTGTCACAAGCGTATTTAAGCCCTTGACCTCGTTAAAAAGACGTCGGGTAATTTCATAGACACCGAGTGAATGTGAAAAACGAGAGTGTTCAGCAGTTTGGTAAACCTGATGAGACGCTCCCAGTTGTTTAATGCGACGTAGCCTTTGAAACTCTTAGGAATTGATTGCATCCCAAATTACTTGATCATAAATATTAATGTATCCATGAATTGGATCACGAAAGACACGATGTTGAATTTTACGAAACATGGTTTGACCACCTTACTAA
>JAAZDN010000011.1 GCA_012512805.1 Erysipelothrix sp.
GAATTAATCAGTGCCTTCCACACTTTAAAGACTAAGGGCTACAAACTCGTTATTTGTACAGGGCGTACAGTGGGTAGTTTTAAAATGACAAAGATTCAAGATTTGATAGAATGGGATGCCTACATTCTTACGAACGGTGCAACTGTCTTTGATCATAACTTTGAAGCTGTATCTACTCTTTATCTTGATCCAACATTTATTCAAAGTGTCGTCAATGACACGACATCATCCATACTCCTTGAGGATGAAGAAATGATCGTAATTCACACACCAAGTGAGAACATGCTAGAGTTTTTAGATGTCCACGACATTAAAGTTACAGAGAAAGATGCCTATAATAATGAAGTCTTTCCAAAACTTACGATTGATAACATAAACCTGATTAAAGATGGTGCGGATAATCCTCTCTTTAAGCCGTATCGATATGAAATCAATGCCTATGGAATGTATGAATTTATGCATGCACAAGGTGGAAAACATAATGGGATAAAAATTGTAAATAAAATGTTCAATACAACTCAAGCAACCATGTTTGGAGATGGTACTAATGACATTGAAGCCTTACAATATGTAAGCTATGGTGTTGCGATGGGTAATGGTAAACCGGAAGTTCACGCTGCAGCAGATTATGTTACAAAGTCTGTATCAGAAAATGGTATCGTCCACGCCTTAAAGGAACATGGAATACTGTAAAGCAGTGCATAATAAAGAGGTATCGCCCTGGACGTAAACATCCAGGACAACACCTCTTTACTTATTGTATCAAATCATTAATCTTCGTACAAGAGAACGAGTGCTTCATATGGTTGAAGTGTGAGTTCTTTTTTGATGGATGTACGGTTGACGTTTGATAGGAGTATTGTTCCATGTGGATTGATGGTGTATGGTACATCTTTTCCATAATGGTTTGTGATTACAAGTAGTGTTTGATTATTATATGTTCTCTCAAACACGAAGAGTTCTGAATGGTCGATATCGATGAAGTTAATATGACCTTCACTAATGATTGGATATGATTTTCGGTATGCTATGAGTTTTTGGTAGTATTTGAAGATAGATTGTTTGGAGTTTTGATCTTCTTGTACTGATTTTAGTTTTGGATGTTTTGAAAAGTCTATCCATGGTTGCCCATTAGTAAAGCCATAGTTTTTCTGATGATTATCCCATGGAATTGGAGTACGTGCATTATCACGTGAGTGTGCTTGTAGTATATTTATGACCTTGTTATGATCTTGATGTTGTTTCATGAGGATGTGATACATGTTGATCGATTCAACATCTCGATAATCTTCAAGACTACTGAAGTAGGCGTTTGGTAGTCCTATTTCTTCACCTTGATAAATGTAGGGCATCCCTCGCATCATATGAATGGCGGTTGTAAAGACCGTTGCGGATTCAAAGGGATAGTTTATATCATCTCCGAAGCGGGAGTTAACACGTGGTTGATCATGATTATTATAGAAGACAGCGGAGTAGGCCTGATGCTCTTGCATTGCGAGCTGCCAATCAATCCATGTGTCTTTTAACATTTGAAAATCAAAGGCTTGGACATTCCATTTCTGATTGTCTTTGTAGTCAACTTTTAAATGATGGAAGTTGAAGATCATGGATAGTTCATGTCGCTCTTCACTGGCGTAAAGCACACCATCTTCAAGTGAGGTACTGCTCATTTCACCGACTGTTAGGATGTTTTCGTGTTTACCGAAGGACTGTTGATTCAGGCGCTTCAGGTGCTCATGAATCTTTGGACCATCGGTATAGAAGCGACGACCATCACCGTGATCATCGTCTAAAAATACATCTGGTTTTGAAACAAGATTGATGACATCGAAGCGAAAACCGTGGACACCCTTATCGAGCCAAAATTCTATGATGTGTGTCAGTTCGTTAAAGACCGCTGGATTTTCCCAATTGAGATCGGCCTGTGTGACATCAAAGAGATGTAGATAGTATTGATCAAGATGATCAACATATTCAAAGGCACTGCCTCCAAATTTAGATTGCCAATTCGCGATTTCATCCTTGTCTTTAAAGAAGTAGTATTCTTGGTATTCCTTATCACCAGCGAGTGCTTTTAAAAACCACTCGTGTGCAGTTGATGTATGGTTGAAGACCATATCAAACATGATCTTAATGTTACGCTTGTTTGCTTCCTTAATGAGTGTCTCGACATCACTCATTGATCCAAAGAGGGGATCAATGCTGTAGTAGTCCGCAACATCATAACCGTTATCGTTTTGTGGTGAAATGAAGAAGGGCGTAGACCAAATATAGTCTACACCGAGCTTCTCTAAGTAATCTAATTTTTCAATGATTCCATTTATATCACCAATACCATCACCGTTACTATCATTAAAGGAACGTGGATAGATTTGATACACAACCGATTGAAATTTATTATACTTAGTCATGTCTTATTTTGCTTCTTTTCTTTGTCCAAGAAATACCGTCAGTACAAATGGGATGACCATTGCAACGAGGGCAATGAGTGCAAAGACCCACCATTTTTCAAAGTTGAATGCTAAGAATCCAGGAAGACCTCCAACTCCAATTGAGTTTGCCGCAAGTCCTACGCCTACTGATAATACAGCTGCGACTGCAGATCCGATCATCGCCGCTAAGAATGGGAAGCTATATTTTAAGTTAATCCCAAACATTGCGGGTTCTGTAACTCCGAGATAACATGAAATGAGTGATGGAATCGATACTTGTGACTCATCTGGATTTGACTTACGGTGTAGCCACCAAATACCAAGTACTGCTGAACCTTGAGCAATATTACTGAAGGCAATCATTGGCCATAATAATGTTGTTCCATAGTCATGAATTAATTGTAGGTCGATAGCATTTGTCATATGGTGTAAACCTGTAATAACAAGTGGTGCATATAAGAAGCCAAAGATTCCTGCAAAGAGTACATTTAAGCTTGATGTTAATCCCGCAAATACGACATCTGAAATCCATTTACCAATAACCCAACCAATTGGTCCAAGTACTGTATGCGCAACGATTACAGAAATTAGTAGTGAGAGGAGTGGTACAAAGATCATTTGAATGACATTTGGAATGATCTTCTTAAAGAATCTCTCTAAATAAGATAGACTGAATCCAGCTAACATTGCAGGGATTACCTGTGCCTGATATCCAATCATTTGAATTTGAGCAAAACCAAAGTCCCATACTGGAATATCAGCTGCTGCTGTTCCTGCCACTGCATATGCATTTAATAACTGTGGAGACACAAGCGTGATCCCTAGGACAATCCCAAGAATTTGTGATGTTCCCATTTTACGCGTTACGGCCCATGTAATTCCTACAGGAAGGAAGTGGAAAATTGCTTCACCTAAGATCCATAGGAAGTGGTTTACTCCATTCCAGAAGACAGATACGTTCGCAATGGTGAGTGTTCCTTCAACTAAGCTAAAGCCACCAGCTTCAGTAAACATCTTAACACCTTCTAAGATGTTTCTAAATCCTAAGATCATCCCTCCGGCAACGATTGCGGGAATGATAGGTGCAAAGACTTCTGCTAAGTTGCTCATCGCTCTTTGTAGTGCATTTTGATGTTGTTTCGCCTGTTGTTTGACACTTTCTTTTGTTGTGCCTTCAATACCTGCAATGTTTGTTAGTTCATTGTAGAAAACATCAACATCATTACCGATAATAACTTGGAACTGTCCAGCTTGTGTAAAGGTTCCTTTAACAGATGGTAGCTCTTCAATAGCTCCAACGTTGGCGATACTTGTATCCGCTAAGACAAATCGAAGTCTTGTGACACAGTGTGTTGCGGCTGCGATATTATCCTTGCCGCCAAGCAGCTCAATCATTGTTGTAGCTTCTTGTGTAAATTTACTCATTCTCTTTCCCCTTTTCTTTCTAAGTGTTTCAATAAATGAAAAACCTCCTGTAGGCACAGTTAAAAACTGCATCTACAGAAGGTCTTGCCCGTTAATATGGTTACAATCCTCTTATTGGTGATACACCATTTCTAAACGATTTAAATGAATCGTTAGGTACACCAATTCCTGTTGATTAATATTTTTATTGAAACGCTTTTCTAAAAACTTCTGAATTTCAACTGAGCATGTATACGCTTCCTTGAAATCCTCAAACACATTGTATAAAATCTTTTCCTTAAAGTCAACCTGTGTATTAGAAATAATTCTTTGACAGAGTAATTTGATATGAACCATAATTCTTTGTGTTGAAATATCCTCAGGCTTTAATGCGAATAAATAATGATCACGAACAATGTTTAAACTATCTAAAATTGTATTTGTTAAAAGGTTGGACTGATTGTTCAATTCAGGATTCATTCCATTAATGATATGCATGACTAAGAATCCAGCTTCCTCATCAGGTAGTTCACAATCAAAGGCCTCGTTGACATCGTTTAAGATCGCAAGTGCCATCTTTAATTCCTCAGGATACATAATACGCAAATCTTCAAACAGAAGGTTTCGAATAATGTAGCCACTCTTAATACGCTCAAGTGTAAAGTTAATATGATCAATAAGAACAAGATAGGCGTGATTATCTATGGTGATCTTAAAGTGATCCTCACATTTTTTAATAATGTTATAAGTCGTCTTAAAAATATCTTCATTTACTTCCTGGGCTAGTGATAACATTTTATAGTAATCATCGCGTTGAAGTTCAAAGATTTTTTCAATTTTATCTGGATTAACACTTTGTCCAGCTCGTTTTTGAAATCCAATACCAAGGCCGACTACAATGACTTCTTGAAAGTTTCGTGTTGCGGATACGACGTTGTTATTAAGGATTTTCTTAATTGTTAATTTATTGTTTTTCATATTATCACAGTTGTATTATACCAAAGTGTTCTCATTTAACAAGTGAAAATTATAAAAGCACTAATATAACGGCAAGATGTATATACATGCTAGGGTTGACATGTAACCGTAATTTTCGTATTGTAAACGTAGGATTAAATAAGCAATAAATATATTACAAAAGTCTATAGGAGGATATATGTTTAAAAAGAAAAATGAAGAAATAATCAGCTTTGTTAGTGGAGAAATTGTAGCGATTGATACTGTAAATGATCAAGTATTTTCACAGAAATTAATGGGAGATGGATTCGCAATTATCCCTAATGAAAATAAGTTCTATGCACCCGTATCAGGAAAAGTATCAGCGGTCTTTCCAACAGGACATGCCATCGGAATCACAACCAAAAAAGGTGTAGAAGTACTACTTCATCTTGGTATTAATACAGTTGAACTGGATGGAAAAGGCTTTACTTTACATGTTGAACAAGGACAGTCAGTAAAACAAGGTGACTTACTTGTAGAGATGGATTTAGATCTTGTTAAAGAAGCGGGATATGATACAACGTCAATGTTTATTTTAACAAGTGGACAAAGTGTCAGTGATTTAAAAGTTAACTATCAAACAACAGCTAAAGAAGCAGGAATTGTTAAGGTTAAATAATGCAAGAGGGAGATCATACTCCTTCTTTTTTAATGTTTTAAAAAGAGTTAAAAAGGTAATAAAAGAGTGAATAATGTATAGTATATGTATTGGAGGATATGAATATGTTAAATGAATTTAAAGCGTTTATTTCACGTGGCAGTGCTATGGAACTTGCCATCGGAGTCATTATGGGATCAACATTCTCAGCAATTATTACCTCACTTGTTAATGATGTGATGATGCCCTTTGTAGGAATGTTTATTGGTGTTGATTTCACAAGTTTAACGATCACATTCAATGATTCAACAATTTTAATTGGAAACTTTCTACAAGCCGTTGTGAACTTTGTCATTGTTGGATTTATTTTATTCTTAATTGTAAAAGTGATGAATAAACTGAGTAAACCAGCTGTTGAAGAAGAAGTGGTTGTCGTTGAAGCGGAAGAGTTAACACTCTTACGTGAGATTCGTGATAGCTTAAAAAATAAGTAAAAACCGAATATTCGGTTTTTTAATACGATAAATACTTACTTTTCACAAAGTATTGATAGATTAAGGGTGCTAGAAATTATTCTATAGGTGTTTAAACAAGAGAGGTAATAGTTAGGTTAATTTTAAAAATAATGTATTGTTAAAATGCATTTCACTTGTACACGCTTACAACTGTGCTATAATAAAGCTACGAACTACCAATATTGTCACAGCATAAGCAAATTAACTGATACCTTGAATTAGTTTGACTTACCAAATAAATACTTATAAATTTCTTTGGGTCATTACCTCTGAAGAATTGTGTGTTCTCGTTGGAGATGAATTTAAATTTAGTTTATAGTACATGAAATAAATGGTAGTTTAAGGCATAATGAATGTGCAAGTTTTGCTTATGTGACATTAGTTGATCCCTCGAGATCGTAATATCAAATGACCCACCATAAAAATACCGGCCTCTAAGGTCGGTATTTTTGCAATAATTTAATTATTTATTAATGACAACTTCTGTTTCTTTATCGAAGAAGTGTGCCTTGTTCATATTGAATGCAAGTTCAATTTTGTCTCCAGCATGGTATTGGTTTGTAACACCAACCTTAGAAATGAATTCTGTATTACCAAGGTTAGTATAAAGGATTGTTTCAGCACCAAGTAGTTCTGAGACTGTAACTTCTGCGGTAACGAGGGCATCACTGTATGTTGATTTTGCTAAGTTTTCTTCGTGAATATCTTCAGGACGAATACCAAAGACAACTTCTTTTCCTTCATAACCTAATTCTTTTAGACTTGCGTAACGTCCTTCAGTAATTGTGAGTGAATCTCCACTTTCTAGAAGTACATTTCCATTTTCAATTTTAGCGTTGAAGAAGTTCATTGCGGGTGCTCCAATAAAGCTTGCAACAAACATGTTTGCTGGCTTGTTATAAACATTTTTTGGAGTATCGATTTGTTGAACAAAACCATCTTTCATAATGACGATACGATCAGCCATTGTCATCGCTTCTGTTTGATCATGGGTAACGTAGATTGTAGTTGTTTGTAGTGAGTGGTGAAGTTTAGAAATTTCAGCACGCATTGCAACTCTTAATTTCGCATCAAGGTTTGATAATGGTTCATCCATTAAGAAGACCTGTGCATCACGTACAATCGCACGTCCTAGGGCAACACGTTGTCTTTCTCCACCTGATAGTGCAGAAGGTTTACGCTCAAGGTATGATGTTAAACCGAGTGTTTCAGCTGCGGCCTTAACTTTCTTATCAATTTCATCCTTAGGCATTTTTTTGATTTTTAAACCAAATGCCATTTTATCATATACAGTCATATGTGGATATAGTGCGTAGTTTTGGAATACCATTGCGATATCACGGTCTTTTGGTTCAACATCATTAACGATACGATCGTTAATTGCGATTGTTCCATCACTAATATCTTCAAGTCCTGCAATCATTCTTAAGGTTGTTGATTTACCACATCCTGAAGGTCCGACGAAGACGATAAATTCTTTGTCCTCAATTTCTAAGTTAAAATCTGAGACCGCATAGCGTTCTCCTTTATCATATGTTTTAAATACATTATTTAATGCTACTTTTATTGCCATATTTGAACATCTCCTTTGAATTAATTGTAACAAAGTGGTACTTTATATGTAAGAGACAAAGTGCCTAAAATATTGTGCAAGGAGCATAAGGATGACAAATAAAGAAATCATTAAAATATATAAACAATACATTACAAAAGAGAAACCCTCAACGATGAATGATATATTAACATTGCATGTTGAACAAGAGGTGTACTATTTGGATTGTTCGAATTTGAGTGTGTCAGAAGTTGAACTCTTAACACTCATCATCAATGAGAAAAAGCACACGTCAATATGGTATGAACACCTTATGCATGATGGACTTTTACAGACGGATGTTGGAGCCGTACAGCTCATTCAATACAGTGAAACAACGGGACATAATGATGAATCATGGCTAGAGATGTTATCTGAATTTTTTAGTAATGTCCTTGATAGCTTTGCAATTGATACAAATCATGGTGTGATTGTTACATCGGCGTCAGCGGCTGATCTTGAAATCATAGAAAGTCAATTGGACGTACTTGATGAGGATTATGGAACTAAGACAAGACTGTTTATTGGAAGTAGTGTTATGAGTGATTTAATTAAACCTATATATAGTGAAGAATTAACAATGTTTAAAAATGCACATTCACCTAAAAAGATATCAACCTATGCATCATTATATATGGACTATTATTTAAAGCAATCAATACAAACAAGTACGATCGCAATGAATTTAAAACAATCACTGTTACATCAAGAAGACATTCAAACATTAATTAAAAGCTTATGGGAACACCAGGGCAATCAAAGTTCAGTATCCAAACAGTTGTTCTTACATCGTAATACGATAAATTATCGAATTGATAAGTTTAAAGAAGATAATGGTATTGATTTGCGTGATATGAATCAACTATTATTCTGCTATTTATTAATATAGGACTAACCGAAGGGTTAGTTTTTTTGTGCAAATAATTAATTATGAGACCATTTTCACAACTTGTCCGAACATGTTTGCATATTTTATACAAATTTAATAAAAAGTGCTTGACTTGTACGTACAATAAGGTATACTAATCATGTAAGCCCTAACAGGCAGAGGAGGAAATATGAGAAAATTGAGATTAGTTGCAATAATGTTAGTGTCAGCATTAATATTAGTTGCATGTGGTAGTGGCAAAGAAACTGAAAAACCTGCAGATACTAAAGGTTACGTAGGAATCGCAATGCCAACACAATCAGCGGAACGTTGGATCGCTGACGGTGCTAACATGGTTAAAGTGTTAGAAGACTTAGGTTATGAAACAGACTTACAGTACGCTGAAGACGTTGTTCAAAACCAAATTTCACAAATTGAAAACATGATTACTAAAGGTGTTGACGTCTTAGTTATTGCTTCAATCGACGGATCAGCTTTAACAGATGTTCTTGATAAAGCAAATGCTGAAGGTATTAAAGTTATTGCATATGACCGTTTAATTATGGACAGTGCTCACATTGACTATTATTCAACATTTGACAACTACAGTGTTGGTGTACTAGAAGCGAACTACATTATCAAAAAATTAGACTTAGATAACGCAGCTGGACCTTTCAACATTGAATTCTTCGGTGGATCACCAGATGATAACAACGCTTTATTCTTCTGGGATGGTGCATTTGATACATTAAAACCATACTTGGACGAAGGTAAATTAGTCATTAAATCTGGCCAAAATACATTTGAACAAGGTGCTACATTAAGATGGGACGGAGCAGCAGCTCAACAACGTATGGATAATATCTTAAGTGCACATTACTCATCAGGAGACGATGTACATGCAATCTTATCACCATATGATCCAATCAGTCTTGGTGTTATTGAGTCACTTAAAAATATCGGATACGGAACAGCTGAAAAACCTTTACCAGTAGTTACTGGACAAGATGCTGTTGCAGCTGGTGTTAAATCAATTATTGCTGGTGAACAATCACAAACAGTATTTAAAGATACTCGTGAATTAGCTAAGAAAACTGCTGAAATGGTTCAATCATTAGTTGAAGGAACTGACGTAGATGTTAACGATACTGAGACATATAATAACAATGTTAAAGTTGTACCTTCATACCTACTTGTACCTATTTCTGTAGATATCGATAACTACTATGAAGTATTAGTAGACAGTGGATACTTTACTGAAGACGATTTAAAATAATAGAAATACGATACGGGGTAGATTTCTACCCCGTGTATTTATAAAAAAAGGTGATGACATGAACAAAACAATTCTAGAAATGAAGAATATTACAAAAGATTTTAGTGGGGTAAAAGCATTAGATAACGTTAGTTTTTCAGTTGAAGCAAATGAAATACATGCACTATGTGGAGAAAATGGGGCAGGTAAATCAACTCTTATGAAAGTGTTAAGCGGTGTTTATGCAGATAATGAATTTACAGGAGATATCTATTATGAAAATAACAAATGTGAGTTCAAAACAATTCGCGATAGTGAAGACTTAGGAATCGTTATTATCCATCAGGAATTAGCATTAGTTCCAGATATGAGTATTGTTGATAATATTTTCTTAGGTAATGAAATCGGTGCTGGTGTTGTTGTGAATCAGTATTCAGCGATTGTTGAAGCAAAACGTTTACTTAAACTTGTTGGACTAGAAATTGATCCCTTAACAACAGTGAATAAGTTGTCTGTTGGACAGCAACAACTTGTAGAAATTGCAAAAGCATTTTCTAAGAATGTTAAGCTATTAATTTTGGATGAACCAACGTCAGCATTAAATGAAACGGAAAGTGAAAATCTCTTAAAATTGATTTTACGCTTTAAATCGGAAGGTATAACATCAATTATGATTTCTCATAAGCTGAATGAAGTTATGGCTATTTCGGACCGTATTACGGTCATTCGTGACGGTAAGGTTGCTGATAACATTGATAAGATTGAAGAAGACACTGAAATGCGAATGGTTAGAAGTATGGTTGGTCGTGACTTATCAAACCGTTATCCAGATAAAACTGCTGAAATTAAAGATGTTATATTTGAAGTTAATAATTGGACAGTAAAACATCCAAACGATAACAATAAAACAGTTATTGATGATGTATCATTCAATGTTCGTGCCGGTGAAGTTGTCGGTATTGCCGGAATCATGGGTTCAGGAAGAACTGAACTTGCGCTAAGCATATTTGGCCGTATGTATGGAAATCAAAGTAGTGGTGAAGTCAAACTCTATGACAACATCATTGATACTTCAACGGTAACTAAAGCTATCGAGAATGGTCTAGCCTATGTTACTGAAGACCGTAAGGAACAAGGTTTAATCTTAATTGATACCGTTAATAAAAATATATCACTAACAAGCTTAGATCGTGTTGCCAATCGTGGTGTTATTAATCCAAATGAAGAGATTAAACAATCAGAAAGCTACCGTGAACTTCTAAACATACGATCACACTCTATTCATCAAAAGGTAGACAGTTTAAGTGGAGGGAACCAACAAAAGGTTGTCTTAAGTAAATGGTTGATGTCTGAGCCAGAAGTCTTAATCTTAGATGAGCCAACGCGTGGTATTGACGTTGGAGCAAAATATGAAATTTATAAAATTATTGATGATATTGCCGCAACAGGTAAGGGCGTCATCTTAATTTCATCAGATCTTCCAGAATTACTGGGAATGGCTGATCGTGTCTATGCTCTACACGAGGGAAGTATTGGTGGTGTTGTTGACCGTGAACATGCAACCGAAGAAACAATTATGAAACACATGCTTGGAATTAGCGCAGAAGGGAATTAGTATGGAAAATCAAATTAGCTTAAAAGATCGCGTATTATCATTTGTACGTAACAACAGTATGACAATTATCTTTGTCTCAATTATTATTATCTTTCAGTATTTAACAAATGGATTATTATTAAAACCATTAAACGTTACAAACATTATTTTACAAAACTCATACATATTAATATTAGCTATTGGGATGTTAATCTTAATTGTATTGAATCAAATTGACCTTTCCGTAGGATCAATTGCAGCAGTAATTGGTGCAGTTTCTGGGGTCTTAATGACACAATTCGATATGCCGGTACCTGTTACGATCATGATTGCACTTGCAATCGGTGGACTGATGGGAGCAATGCAAGGGCTTTGGGTATCTTACTTCTCAGTGCCATCATTCATCGTTACACTTGCAGGACAATTACTCTTTAGAGGAATCAACATGATCATCCTTAAAGGGAAGACGGTAGCACCGCTTCCAAAGAGCTTCCAAGTATTCAGTAGTCGTTTCGTTCCTGAATTCTTACCGGAAGTTATGGGACTTAAAACAAATGCCCTGATTTTTGGAGCAGTCGCAATTGTTGCGCTAGTACTTAGTCAATTAAACAGTCGTAAAAATAAAATTAAATATCAAATTGATGTTGAAACAATGCCTAAGTTTGTAGCGAAGATCGCAGTATTCACTTTAGCCATCGCTGGCTTTAGTTTCTTACTCGCTCAATATCAAGGAATTCCAATTATCTTACTCATCTTATTAACATTAACACTACTTTATTCATTTGTTATGAATCAAACAAAATTAGGACGTCACATTTATGCTGTTGGTGGAAACATTAAGGCTGCAATTCTATCAGGAATTCAGGCTAAAAAATTAACCTTCTTAGCATACGTTAACATGGGAGTTCTCGCAGCTGTTTCTGGTATTGTCTTTGCATCACGCTTAAACGCTGCAACACCACAGGCCGGAGTTTCATTTGAATTGGATGCAATTGCAGCATGTTACATCGGTGGTGCCTCAGCAAATGGTGGAGTTGGTAAAGTTGTTGGAGCAATTATCGGAGGACTTGTAATGGCCGTCTTAAATAACGGAATGTCATTAATGGGTATCGGTATTGACTGGCAACAAGCAATTAAAGGTGCAGTACTTCTCGCAGCTGTATCACTCGACGTTTATAACCGCCGTAAGGCCGCAATTAACTAAGGAGGAAATATAATTGAAAGCAAATCTTAAAGCTGTTCTTAACACACATAATACAAGCTTAGGAATCGAATTAGGATCAACACGAATTAAGGTTGTATTAATTGATAACAAAGCAGATGTTATCGCGACAGGCTATCATGATTGGGAAAACCAACTCGTTGATGGCGTATGGACTTATGCACTTGAAGATGTATGGAGTGGAATTCAAAGTGCTTACGGACATTTAAAAGCAAATGTACGTAAAGAATATGATGTAACCTTAACAACATTTGGATCAATCGGAGTTAGTGCAATGATGCATGGTTATCTTGCCTTCAATATTAAGGATGAACTTCTCGTTCCATTTAGAACATGGCGAAATGCTATGACACAAAATGCAGAAGTTGAACTAACAGAACTCTTAGATCATAACATTCCACAACGTTGGAGTATTGCACATCTTTATGAAGCAATGCTTAAAAAAGAAGCACACTTAGCAGATATTCATCACTTTACAACACTTGCGGGATATGTCCACTATATGCTCACGGATGAAAAAGTACTCGGAATTGGTGATGCATCAGGAATGTTCCCAATTGATTCAGAAAAACTAAACTATGATCAAAATCGCATTCAACTCTTCAATGCAAAAGCACGTTCAATGAACTATACCTTTAATCTTGAAGATTTACTACCACAGGTTTTAAATGCTGGTGAAAATGCAGGGGTGTTACGCCTTGATCGTATCCACTTATTAGACGTTGAAAATGACTTAGTTCCTGGAATTAAGTTTGCACCACCTGAAGGTGATGCAGGCACAGGAATGGTTGCGACCAATGCCATCTTAGAAAACACAGGAAATATTTCAGCGGGAACCTCAGTATTCGCAATGATCGTCTTAGAAAAAGCCTTATCAAAGGTCTACCGTGAAATTGATATTGTAACAACTCCAGTAGGAGCACAAGTTGCAATGGTTCATGTTAATAACTGTACAACGGAAATTAATTCATGGGTAAAATTATTTGGTGAAGTTGCGACACTATTTGGCGAAACACCAGATACGGATGCCTTGTATCAAAAACTATTTAATGAAGCCTTAAAAGCGGAGGAAGACTTAACAAACATTCTTGTTTATGGATATCACTCAGGAGAAAACATTACAGATATTGCGGAAGGGCGTCCACTATTAGTACGTCAACCTGATGCAAACTTCAGTCTTAAAAACTTAATGCGGGCAATCTTAGACAGTGCCTTTGCGACCTTAAGTATTGGACTTGATATTCTTGTAAGTGAAGGTGTTGCACTTGAATCGATTGTTGGACATGGTGGAATCTTTAAAACGGAAGGCGTAGCTGAACGTGTTGTTGCGGCAGCAGTCAAGAGTCCGGTTTCACTGATGGAAACAGCAAATGAAGGTGGAGCTTGGGGGATGGCAATTTTAGCGCAGTATGTCTTACATAGTGAAGAATATTCACTTGTTGAATACTTAGAAGAAGTTGTCTTTAAAGAAGCAAGTATTCGTACGTATGAGCCAACGCGTGCGGAAGTTGAACAATTTGAAAAATATGTTCAAGTGTACAAAGACAATATGAAGATTGAGCACACAGCCCAATCCTTCATCTAGGAGTAAGTATGTTAGAAAAGTTAAAACAAGAAGTATTGGATGCGAACCTAGCCTTAGTCGATCATAATCTCATTAAATTTACATGGGGTAATGTCAGTGCAATAGATCGTGAATCAAACTTAATTGTTATTAAACCTAGTGGTGTAGAATATTCAAAACTCACCGTTGATGATATGGTCGTTGTGAATTTAGATGGTGAGACTGTTGAAGGTAAGATGAATCCATCATCCGATACAAAAACGCATATTGAACTGTATAAACATTTTAAGGATATTGGAAGTATAGTCCATACGCATTCAAAGTGGGCTACAATTTGGGCTCAAAGTACACGTGATATTCCAGCCTATGGAACAACGCATGCAGATACGTTTTATACCGAAATTCCATGTGCACGCTTCTTAACGAAGAATGAAGTGGATGAGGATTATGAACGTGCTACTGGATCCTTAATTATTGAAACATTCAGAAGTCGAAACTTAGATGAAATGGCAACACCTGGTATTCTTTTATCAGGACATGGTCCCTTTGCCTGGGGCAAAGATAGTACACAAGCGGTCTACAATGCCGTGGTATTAGAAGAAGTTGCACAGATGGCGCTGTTTACAGAACAATTGAATACTGAAGTAAAACCACTAATGCAAACCGTATTAGACAAACACTATTTAAGAAAACATGGTAAGGATGCTTATTATGGACAGAAAGGGAATGAAAATGAATAATATTAATAAAAAGTTTTGGTTTATTGTTGGATCACAACATTTATATGGACCTGAGGCCTTAGGTCAAGTTGAAAAGAATGCACGTGTCATTGTTGAAGAATTAAATAAGGCGAATATGCCTTATACGATTGAATTTAAAGACCTTGCTACAACTCCAGAAAAAATTACTGAATTGATGTTAGAAGCAAACTACAATGAAGATGTTGCGGGAATTATTACGTGGATGCATACATTCTCACCAGCTAAAATGTGGATTCGTGGAACACAGTTACTACAAAAACCACTCTTACACTTAGCAACACAATTTAACGAAAGTATTCCTTGGGATACCATTGATATGGACTTTATGAACTTAAACCAAGCAGCACATGGTGATCGTGAATATGGATATATTAATGCACGTCTTGATAAACGCAATAAGATTATTGTAGGATACTGGGATGATCTTGAAGTTAAAGAAGATATCGCAAAATGGATGGATGTCGCAGTTGCATACAACGAAGGCTTTAAGATTAAGGTTGCTCGTTTTGGAGATAACATGCGTAATGTTGCGGTTACTGATGGTGATAAGATTGAAGCACAAATCCAATTTGGATGGTATGTCGACTACTATGGTATCGGTGACTTAGTTGAAGAAGTAAATAAAGTTACTGAAGAAGAAATTAATGAAGTCTTTGCGAGTTTTGCTGATTTATATGAATTTGACTATGGTAACAATACAGAAGAAGTATGGGAAGAACATGTTAAGGTTCAAGTTGCCTATGAAATCGCCTTAAAACGATTCTTAGAAGCTGGAAACTACACAGCATTCTCAACAAACTTCCAAGACTTACACGGAATGGATCAATTACCTGGATTAGCGGTACAACGTCTAATGGCTGAAGGTTATGGTTTTGCGGGTGAGGGAGACTGGAAGACCGCAGCACTTGATCGTTTCTTAAAGATCATGAGTCATAATGTCGCAACTGGATTTATGGAAGACTATACGTATGAACTTAAAAAAGGTCATGAAGCCATCCTACAATCACACATGTTAGAAGTGGATCCTACCTTTGCTGTAAATAAACCACGCTTATTTGTAGCACCATTATCAATTGGTGATAAAGGAGATCCAGCACGTCTGATCTTTGATGGTATGGAAGGTGAAGGGGTTGCGGTAAGTGTTGCGGACTTTGGAACACACTTCAAAGTACTTATTAATCAAATCAGTGCCTTTACTCCAGAACAAGCTGCACCAAACCTACCGGTAGCACGTGTTATGTGGCGTCCAGCACCTAATTTCAAAACAGGAGTTCATCAATGGATTGAAAATGGTGGAGGTCACCATACAGTAGCATCTTTAGCTTTAACGGTTGATCAAATATTAGATTGGACATCAATGCTTGACGTTGAAACTGTAATCATTGATTAAACGTGATAGAATAATGAAATAGAATAGGCAGGAGATGTGCATATGGACTTTAAAAGTAAACATGAATATTTACGCTACGTGATCAAAGAGTATATAAAAGATAATGGATTACGGCCAGGAAGTAAACTGCCTACAGAAAACGAGTTTCAACAACAGTATGATGTCAGTCGCCATACGGTCCGTTTGGCGCTATCAAATTTAGAGAATGAAGGCATCATCTATAAGGAACAGGGATTAGGCTCATTTGTAGCAGATCCCAGTAGTAAAAAGAAGTTAAAAGAAATAGGGGTCATTACAACCTATATTTCGGATTACATCTTTCCGTATATTATTCGAGGAATTGAAACTGAAATATCAAAGAGTGGCTACAGCATGATTTTAATGAGTACGAACAATGATCGTGACTTAGAAAAGAAGGCTGTCCAAATGATGTTAGAGCGCAATGTTGATGGTTTGATCGTCGAGCCAACAAAGTCTGCCTACTATAATCACAATATTGGAATGTACTTAAAACTAAAAGAATATGGTATTCCGACAATCATGATTAATGCAAAGTATGATGAGATTGATATTTCATCCGTTATGACCGATGATTATCATTCAGGGTTTATTGCCGTCAAAGAGTTGGTGGACAACCATCATACAAATATTGGTGGTATCTTCAAGATTGATGATCGTCAGGGCAAGGAACGTTTAAAAGGCTACATGGCAGCATGTTATGAATTCGGTATAGAATACAATTCAGATAACATCATTGTGTATGAAACAGAAACAATGCAAAGTACAATGCACAATGAAGTCAATGCAATGATCAAAGAAGCACGTGTTACAGGTATTGTATGCTACAACGATAAAATTGCGAATGATCTTTTAGACATTATCTTTGAGAATGGCTACTCCATTCCTAAAGACTTCTCAATTGTCAGTCATGATAATTCATACATTAGTAGTTTAAGAACATCACTCATTTCATCAGTTGAACATCCCAAGGATGAACTGGGGAAAAAAGCGGCCCAACTCATTATAGATAGTATTGAAAATGGTGCAGATATCTCAGAAGATTATATCTTCGATACGCATTTGGTACGAAGAACGAGTGTTAGAAAACTAGAAGACTAAAGCAAAAGCAATGATCATTGATCATTGCTTTTTATGAGTTTATTTATTTAAGTTATCTGTTAAGACTTCAATTTCATCAATCATATCACTGATCTTTTGAATGGTTTTCAATAATGGCTCTTCTGTACTAAGGTCAATGTTTACCATTTTTGCTAAGTCGAGTGGGGATTTCGTTCCTCCAGCTTTAAGGACATTTTTCCAATCCTCAATACTAATTTCATCATTCAATAGTTTATCACTCGCTTGAGTAGCGACTGTTAAACCTGCTGAATAGGTATAAGGGTATAATCCCATATAGTAGTGTGGTTGGCGCATCCATGTAAGTTCAGCACCCTCTGTAATTTCAACAGCATCACCCCAGAATGTCGTAAGTACTTCTTTGAAGAGTGTATTTAAGACATTGGCATTGAGTGGTTTGTTCGCATCAATTGTACGGTAGACTTCACGTTGGAAGGCTGCTTCAATAAGGTGTGTTACAAAGTTATGGTAGTAGGTTCTTGAAATAAGTGTTGAAAGGATCCAACGTTTTAAACGATCATCCTCGGCACTCTTATTTAAGTGGTTGGCCATCAGTAACTCATTCATTGTTGAAGGAGCTTCAATGAAGTAAAGTGATGGACGAACATTTAAAATGTTTTGATTTTGTCCCGCAAGATAGAAGTGTCCGGCATGTCCAAGTTCGTGAGCTAAGACAAAGACTTCTCGCATTTTTGATGTCCAACTAATAAGAATGTACGGGTGTCTTCCATAAGGACTACTACAGAAGGCTCCAGTTGATTTTCCAGCATTTTGTGGGAAGTCAATCCAACGTTCATCAAAGGCACGGTTGATCATGTCTAAATAATCATCACCGAGAATACTCAACCCTTTTAACAGTTCAGCATGTGAATCTTCAATTGTATAGTTGGGCTCAAATGTTGGATCGACCACTAAGTGAAGATCACTATAAGTCATCTTATCAAGTTTATGGATACTTTGTAATTGTTTCGCAAACTTGCGCATTGCTGGAGCGAGGTGTTCCATAATAAGGTCAATTTGACGATCATACATATCACGGGTAACATCTTGATCAAAGAGTAGATAATCAATCGTATTATCAAATCCTTTTAGTTTTGCCATCGCTTTTTCTTTTTGGACGTGGGCACCATAAATTGCGGCTACTGTATTTTCTGATCCTTTTAAGCGTTTATGGAAGGTATCAAAGGCTTTACGACGAACATCTGTATCCTCATGGAACATGAGTTCATCTTCAAAATAGCCAAAGCTCATCGGAATATCATGATTGTCTGTTGTGACATTATCAAATTTCATATCAATGAGTTTGTGCATATTGTATGTATGATAGTGTGAATTTAAGGTTGGAGCTAAAGTACTTAAAACATCTTCAATTTCTGGTGTTAACATGTGTGGTTTTTCTTTAATGATTTCATCGATCGTTAAACTGAAATTATCATCCAAGCTCTTAATTTCGTTTAAAATTGCGTCTTCAAGTAAACGAATTTCTTGTGTGACAAAGTTTAAGAGTGGACTTACTTGGTTCATCGTAATCGATGCTTTACCACTTAAAACTTGAGCGTCTGGATTTGATGAATCTTCACTCATCGTTAAACTTGCATAAGTTCCAACACTTGTCATACGTTCAAGCAGCGCCATATACTCATGGAGTGCTTTTATCGTTGTTTGTGCATCTGTAAGCTTTGTTTTATATGTTGTATTAAAGAGTGTTACATCATTAAGTAAAGATTCAAGTTCAAGCGCATAACTTTCATTATCGCTAAATAAAGAACTTAAATCCCAGGTTGTTTGAATATCTACTTCATTACGGTTTAAAATTTTCATAGGTCCTCCTTGTGTTTGATTTATTATACATCATTTAAGGTGAAGATAATGTGTTTAAGACAAATGATTTTTATAAATTGTTGAAACTTGACAAGTATCAAGGTTATTAAAAGCATTACCTCGTATTATGAATGTACAAACAAAGGAGATTGATGGATATGCAAAAATTAATATTTAGAAATAAAAATACAATCATGACGATCAGTGGATTCTTAATTGTTCTTGGATTTTATGCGGAATTTGGACTTCACAATCATAGACTATTTGAAGTCTCATTTATCATTGCATCGGTATTAGGAGTATTACCGATTGCATTACAAGCCTATCAAGCCTTACGCGTTAAAGTTGTAAGTATTGATGTCTTAGTAACGATTGCGGTAATAGGTGCCTTTCTTATTAAGAACTATGAGGAGTCAGCAATTGTGACCTTCCTCTTCTTATTTGGAAGTTTCTTAGAGTTAAGAACTTTAAATAAGACACGTTCTGCCATTAAAGAGTTAACAGAAATGGCTCCAGAAACAGCCTTAAAGTTAATGGATAATGATGAGTTTGTAGAAGTGGATATTGATGATGTGGATATTGATGATATACTTCTTGTTAAAACGGGGGCTAAGGTTCCAGTTGATGGAGAAGTCATATATGGTGAGGGTAGTGTCAATGAAGCGAGTATAACCGGTGAGTCCTTCCCAGTCAAAAAAGAAACGGGATTATCGGTCTTTGCAGGTACAATTTTAGATAATGGGACCATTCAAATACGTGCTGAACGTGTTGGTGAAGATACAACCTTCGGTAAAATTATTGAACTTGTAGAAGAAGCGCAAGATTCTAAGTCTGAGGCAGAACGCTTTATTGATCGTTTCTCAAAATACTATACACCCTTAGTACTAGTGATTGCGGCAGTAGTCTATCTCTTTACTCGCAATGTTGAACTTGCGATTACCATTCTTGTACTTGGATGTCCTGGTGCACTAGTTATTGGAGTTCCGGTTTCTAACGTCTCTGGTATTGGAAATGGTGCTCGTCATGGAATCTTATTAAAAGGAAGTGAAGTCATCAGTGACTTTAGTCGTGTCGATACGATCATCTTTGATAAGACTGGAACCTTAACAATTGGAAAACCTGTTGTGAGTGAAATGATTGAATACGTTGATGATGTTGTCGAAACTAAAATCCTTTTAGCAAGTGTTGAACATGAATCTGACCATCCATTGGCGAATGCTGTACTTGAAAAGGTTGGTAAGGATGATCTACGTCTTGTCAGTAATACTGAAGTTGTAAAAGGTGGCGGTATTGTTGCTGAAGTTGAAGGCAAGCGTATTGTAGTTGGTAATCTATCATTAATGGACGCTCAGAATATTGAACTGTCTGATACGATGTTAGCGGATGCGAAACGCTTAGAACTTGAAGGAAATTCACTCGTTCTTGTAGCTGTTGATCAAAAACTTCATATGCTACTCGGAATTAAAGATGAGGTTCGTCCACATGCAAAAGAAGACTTGGCACAATTACGTGATCTTGGTGTAAAACAATTGATCATGTTGTCAGGTGATAATCAAGGTACCGTTGATCTTGTAGGCAAACAGCTTGGCATGACTAAGGCGATTGGGAATATGTTACCTGAGCATAAGTCATCCTATGTTAAAAAACTTATTGAAGAAGAACATCGTATCGTTGCCTTTGTAGGTGATGGTGTCAATGATAGTCCATCCTTAGCACTTGCGAACATTGGAATTGCAATGGGATCAGGTACAGATGTTGCGATTGAAACATCAGACGTTGTACTGATGAATTCTAACTTAAGTCACTTACCCCATGCCCTTGGTCTTGTTAAGGCAACAGCTCGTAATATGGTTCAAAATATTGCGATTGCGGTTGGTGTCGTCATTATCTTATTAATGAGTGTACTCTTTAGTGAATGGATGAATATGTCGATTGGGATGTTAGTGCATGAGGCAAGTATTCTTGTAGTTATTGTGAATGGAATGCGACTCTTAAAATATAAGTTAAAATAGGATAAAAGTATTCTCAATACGGCTATTAAATGGTATATTAGCCGTAGAGGTGAAGGCAATGGAATTTTCCAAGGTAACAATGATTTTAAGGGGA
>JAAZDN010000012.1 GCA_012512805.1 Erysipelothrix sp.
TCTCAGACATGGACACATAATATACTTACATAAATTAATTACTTACACACTTTATTTGACAAGACCGATTATAGAGGATACCGATGGTTCCTCTTTTTAATTTCCATAAATTTTCAAGTTCACTTTGTACACCCGTTTGTTCAAATATTTTGTCTTATCTTTATACACTCTGTCACAATATGAAAAAACAACTAATAATCGGCTTAATCATTTCATTAAACTCATCCACCCTTTATATAGATAACGCAAAGTAGGATTAAAGTTTACTTTGGCTAACATATTAAAGTAGAGCTCGTATGTATTAGTTGTTCATTTTATTATTTAAGTTTTGGTAATTGTTGGACAAAATCCAAGAAGTCTTTTGATGATCCTTCGTGTGAAATGAGTGCTTCATCTTTTTCACCCATTGCATGTTCATTGACTAAAAATGTTTCAATGTCGAGTGTATGAGCAATCATGTCTTCAAGATAGTGATTTCCAACCATAAGTACTTCATCAGCTGTTTTATTAATATCTTTCAATATTTCTTCAAAGTAATGTGGATTGGGTTTGGCATAGTGTGATGTCTCAAAGGTTGTGATATGACTGAACGTCTTTGGATCAAGATCAGCCCAATGAATACGTTCCATAATCGCCTTAGCTGGGAATATGGGATTGGTCGCAATGACAAGATTGTACCCCTTCTCTTTTAGTATATCTATGGCCTTTAACATATTATCATTGTTTAGGGTTGTGGGTTTTAAACTTGGAAATACATGATCATAAAACGCATCAAGATATGGAAGAATAAGTTCAGGATCGATATCTGTATGTTCAAAGAAGTACTCAAAGAAGACCTGTTGATTTGTTGTAGTACCATCATCACTTTTAATGACGCTTTTCGTTCCACCCCAGAAGAGGTTGGTTACTTCACTCTCAGTAAAATATTTTGATAAGTATGATGATACCTTCGAAAAATAATCCGCAATAAATCGATCAGTATCTATACTTAATAGTGTTCCATCAAAGTCAAATAAAATGGTATTCAACACATTATCACTCCTTCATATTCATGTATTATAACACATTACATTTTATACATCTTTTGAAAGTTTAACATTACAATCAATAAATTTCTGTACTTATAGTTGAAAATTGTTTGTTCTCAACAATAGATCTTCAGCATGTATCATCACTTATTAATCTATAGCTTATGTAATTTTTGATATTTAAATCGGTTACTTAACTTACGCATACCACAACAAAAAGGATAATGTTAAAATGTGAGATTGAGTTGAGATTATAGATGTACATTATTACTAAGGTATAATTGGTTTGTGTGAGTATATTTGTTTAATGATTATAATTATCGATGTCCTATTATAGTGTTACAATATACATTAGCAATAAGACTGCTTTAACAATCTTAAATGTTGTGTTCAACGATAATTTAGCGTTATTCACAACGTATACTTATACTTTAGTACACTCGCTAATGCTGCAACAAGGAGGTTTTATGTTAGAGTTAGTAAATATAGTAAAAACATATAAGACGGGAACACTGGTACAAGATGCCTTAAAAAATGTTTCTGTTAATTTTAGAAAAAATGAATTTGTATCCATTCTTGGACAAAGTGGATCGGGTAAAACCACAATGCTTAATATTATTGGTGGACTTGATCGCTATACATCAGGAGACTTGATCATTAATGGTCGTTCCACAAAAGGATATTCAGATAAAGATTGGGATAGTTATCGAAACCATTCTATTGGCTTCATCTTTCAATCTTATAATTTAATTCCACATCAATCGGTCTTATCAAACGTTGAGATGGCCTTAACCTTATCCGGTGTTTCAAAATCAAAACGTCGTAAGCTTGCAATGGCTGCACTTACTGATGTTGGTTTGAGTGATCACGTGAATAAACGTCCCTCACA
>JAAZDN010000013.1 GCA_012512805.1 Erysipelothrix sp.
GAAGGTGGAGATTATTTTGAGTAGTACACAATTAAGATGGAGTCAGGTTGAAGACATCAATCGGATTATGGAAATTATTGATGCAAATAAAGCGGTATTAAAAGAAGAGGGTATAGATCAATGGCAAAACAATTATCCAAATCGAAATGTCATATTGAATGATATTTTAATCTTTGAAAGTTATGTGTATGAGGTTAGTGATGAGATTGTAGGAACATTGATGCTCAGCTTTGAAGAAGATGCAACGTATCATAACATTGATGGATCATGGCTCAATGATGATTCCTATGCAACGATACATCGGATTGCGGTTGACCCCTTACATAAACATAAACATCATGCATCAAATATGTTGAATGAGGTCATTAAAAAATGTTTAGAACAGGATGTTAAAAATATACGAGTAGATACCCATCCTGATAATAAGGCGATGACACAGTTTCTTTTAAAAAATGATTTTAAACACTGTGGTGTTATTTATTTAAAAGATGGGAATGCTCGCGAGGCATATCAACGTATTCTTTGATTTGCTTGACAAAGGGCTGAAAGCGCTTTATAATGTATACATACTCCAATAAAAAATGTGTATATCTATTATTAATTAACTCCTACGTTCACATTTTTAAAAAAGCTGCTTATGCAGCTTTTTCTATATTATTGATTTGATAATGTTCAAGTTGTTTAAAGACAAAGGATCTGAGCTCTGGTTTTAAATACTCACTGTAGAAAAACCAAAGGGGAAGTGGTGTTGTCTCAATACTTTGATCAAGAAGGGCAGTATTATCATAAAGGGGTTGAAGGTGGACTTGTGTAAAATCATCATCTTCAAAATCTTCATTATCCAAATACTCACACGTTACAGTTGTTCCATATTTACGACATGTATTTGGTCGATAATCATAAATAGAACACCGTCCATTTACAAGAAACATACATGGTGGTAAATCAGGATAATTAATGTATTGTCCCGTTCTAAAATCATTAACCTTATAGGCTAAAAGACTTGGAGCCTTATAAGATAAGTGTTCAATCTCAAGCGGTAGGTAATGCATAAAGTAAGATCGTGTACTGAGTGCACGCTTATAGAAATAATCCAAATTAAAGGGTTTCGTCGTTAAACCATGTAGTGTTAAGAAAAATTCAGGAACGGATGCATAAAAATAATCGTGGCAACAATCGCTACAACCATTTAAGCACTTATTAAAATAGCCATATTTGGCAAGGAAACTATCAACCTGTTCAATGTTGATTTCCATCGTTTTTATCATATTCATGTTTCAATTATAACATAAATGTATTAGACAATCTTCACTCATTAAGATAAAATGTACTAGTAAAGGCTGTAAGGTGAACAATTTTATGCAGAAATTAAAAAAAATAATAAAGAATCCAATCTTCAATCTAGTGCTTATTTTGGTGTTATCATCAGGAGCACTATATTTTACGATGCGAGGAGATTTTGAAGAAGTCATAGCGGCCGTTTTAGCTGTCCATCCTCTCTGGTACTTATTATTTGGATCCTGGGTATTACTTCATCAATATTTAATGGGGATCATACTCACCCTCATCACCCGTTCAATAAAGCCTCACTATAAATTCTTTGATGGTTTTATTAATGCGATTTCAACATCGTTTTTTAATGGGGTCAGTCCAGGTGCAACCGGGGGTCAATTCTCATTACTATACATCAATACAAAACAAGGGATTTCTGCGAGTGAGTCATCAAGTATACTATGGTTTGACTTTATGATGTATCAAGGATCACTTTCCATTACCGTCTTCTTACTTCTCTTTTTTGGTCGTCATTATTTCTGGGGTCATCACGCTAATCTTTTACCCTTTATACTAGCAGGGTTTGTAGTTTCTGTTGGGATCTTTTTAGGACTATGGGCCGTTGTTCGTTTTAAATGGGTATACAATCTCATATCAAAGATCATACTTACAGTTGGTGTTAAAATTCGACTCATTAAAAATCCGGATAAGGCAATTGCAAATCTTGATTATCAAATATGCGTCTTTGAAAAAGAAACACAAAAGTATAAGGATAGTAAAAAATTAGGTGTTGGTGTTTTTGTCTTAAACATTATAAGAAATCTCATGCACTTTTCATTTCCCTTTGTTGTGATCTATGTTGTGGTCCCAAAGGCAACCTTCGCAATGTTACTTCCCGCAATGACCTTAATGGCATGTATTGATCTTATTGACGTCTTCTTTGTTGTACCCGGTGCAGCAGGGATGACAGAGTACTTATTCTTTATCTTGTATGAAGGACTCTTCTACTCAATGGGCTTTAATATCGGACTTGTATCCAGTGTCTTACTTATCTGGAGATTCTTTAGTTACTATTTCATCATGATGGTCGGAGCTGTGACCTTCGCGCTCTTTAAGGCATTTCATATTCGCCAAGGCTAAATATAGCCTTTTTTTATTATCTTGCCTAAATGCAACGAATGAGTGCGAAGTTTTAAAGTGGTGTTGTATAAAAGTAAAGAGTAGTTGCTAGCATTGTCACTGGCTTTTTTATATACACTTTTATTAACAGATTAAATACAAATCTGTATGAAAGAGTGGGGAAGAAAATATGAAAAATATTTTAGAAGTACGACATTTAAAGAAATACTATAAAGATGTAAGAGCTGTTGATGGTATTTTATTTGATGTTAAAAAAGGAAGTTTATTTGCATTATTGGTAGAGAATGGAGCAGTAAAGTCGACGACGATAAAGTGTATTACGACACTAAAAACGCAGACAGTGGAACGATCAGCTTGAATCAACACACAGATCCCGCGTATATAAAGGAACACGTTGGCGTTGTCTTTCAAGAAAATGTCTTGGATGATATGCTCAGTGTAAAGGAGAATTTATTAACATGTGGATCTCTGTACATACAGGATAAGAAATTACTGAATGAACGTTATCAACACCTCGTTATAAAGTTAAGACTTGAGGAGCTTGAAAGTCGACGCTTTGGACAGCTATCTGGAGGACAAAAGCGCCGAGTAGAAATTGCACGGGCACTCTTTGCAAGTCCTTCATTATTAATACTTGATGAGCCAACAACAGGTCTAGATCCTGAAACACGTCGTCTCGTATGGGAATTAATCAATGACCTACAAAGAGAGAATAATCTCACTGTCTTTTTAACGACCCATTATATGCAAGAAGCAGCCAATGATGATTATATCGTAATTATTGATAAAGGTAAGATTGTAGCGGAAGGAACACCAACAGATCTAAAAGTTACGTACAGTAAAGATAAATTGAAGGTTGTTCCAGAAGATGATAAGTGTTTTTTAGAATACTTAAGATATCATGATTTAGTTTATGTGAAAATCGCCAATCAATACCAGATTGTTGTATCTGATCATCAACAAACATTAAAGATTTTGAATGAGCAAAAGACGAACATTATAAGTTTTGAATTTGTGAATGGAACAATGGATGATGTGTTCTTAGAAGTGGTAGGGAAATAAGATGATGGATATATTATATTTAACGAAAAGAAACATTAATGTATTTTTACGTGATAAAACAGCAGTATTCTTTTCGATGTTATCAGTCATTATTCTCCTTGGTCTTTACTTAGTCTTCCTAAAGAATCAATATAAGGTGGATATACTCGTTGATATCATGGAAGCAAAAGACTTGGATTTCTTAGTATATGGTTTAATTATGAGTGGAGTACTTGTTATTAATACAGTAACACTCTCACTTGGAAATCTCGGCAATATTATTAATGATATTGAGTATAAACGTATTTATGCACTCATTATCAGTCCAATAAAACCGCTACGTATTGTCATTGCGTACTTCATTTCTTCATTTATTATTACCTTGTCTTTTACGTACATGATGTGGTTATTAACGATTCTCTTTGTCTTTGCAGCCACATCCATTGTATTTAGTTTTAATACAATCATTACAACAATTGGCCTCTTAAGTATTTATACATTAATTTCAACAGCAATGATGATCTTACTAGTAACCTTTATTAAGAGTACAAGTGCATTTGGAGCCATCTCAGGCGTCTTAGGTACATTTATTGGATTTCTATGCGGTGTTTATCTACCGCTTAATCTACTGCCAAATATCATACAGAAAATCGCACGTTTTATACCCTTTACACATATGACCATCTTCTTAAAAGATGTTTTCACAAAGGATGCCTTTCTAGCACTTGAAACAAAGATTCCAAAAGAAGCACTGGATTCTATCAAGACTGGATTTAGTATTGATCAACTACAATTAGGTAATACTACACTATCAATGAGTCTTGTTTTAAGTATAAGTTGTTTGATTGCGATCGTCTGTTTATACTTAGCGAGTAAACGATTAATTAAGAAGATAAGTACACATTAGAAAAAATATTAGAAGACAGAGTGTTTATTGTATTAAGAGCAATTTTATAGTTGAAATTAAATCACAAAAAAGAGCGATAATTTCGCTCTTTTACTAATGTTGTTATGAATTTTGCTACGAAATTGCTACGAATTTACATCACAGTGTCAAAAACCCTTTGTTTAAAGGCTTAAAATCAAAATGGTAGGGATAGAGGGACTTGAACCCTCACGAGCAAAGCTCTCTGGATTTTGAGTCCAGTGCGTCTACCAGTTCCACCATATCCCCATTAAGAAACAGTACTCATAATATACACTAATTTGTGGAGTCGTGTCAATGAAGTACAAGAAATTAAAGTGTGAATTTTGACATAAAAAAAGTTTGAACACTGTCCAAACATTAATTTATATATGGTGGGGTCGGAGGGACTTGAACCCTCACGAGCTTACACTCATTGGATTTTAAGTCCAATGCGTCTACCGATTCCGCCACGACCCCATATGGTTGGAGGTTCCTATCGGATTTGAACCGATGGTCACAGAGTTGCAGTCTGTTGCCTTACCAACTTGGCTAAGGAACCAAATGCTACTGTCTCTCTTGGCGCTAATACATAATAGCACAGACAAAATGAAATGACAAGCATTTATAAAAAACTTTTTCAAAAAATCAAAACTTTTTATACTTTTTATAAATCCACTATATTTGTGTGTATTCATCATTAGCCAATTCATATAAATTACTGAATGTGTTTCAATGTGCTCATATATGGTATGATACCTGTGGTGATAGAAATGCGAAAAGTATCAATGCAACGTTGGATTCTGGTGACTATTTTATTTGCGATTTTTGCAAATATTGCACATCCAGTGACGCCACGTTTTATAAAAGGATTAGGATTAGGAGATAGTATGTTTGGATGGGCCTTTGCAGGTATGGCTTTTACAAACTTTTTGTTCTCGCCAATGTGGGCGGCTTTAACGAAAAAGTGGGGTTCTGTGAATATCACAGTCGTTTCTTTAATTGTCTATGGACTCTCTCAATTAATGTTTGGTTATGCCACAAGTGCTTCAACAATAATGATGGCACGATTACTCGGTGGTCTTTTTGTAGGGGGTATTCAAGTCTCACAGTTAACGTACATTGTAAATAATGCTGATGAGGAGTCAAAAGGGAAGACACTTGTCAATAATGCAACGATGCAAATTGTCTTTGGTACCATCGGATATCTAATCGGTGGAGTCATCGGTGATTACAGTATCATTGCGGCATTTCACTTTCAATTCATTGGCTTATGTGTGAGTGCAGCCTTTGTCTTTTTCTTTGTAACTGAGAATCCACTTTCGACAACTCTTGAAAGATTATCTTTAAAACTTATGAGCCCATTTACGCCATTTATGAAGAGTGATGTAAATGAAAGTAAGTTTTTACGCAATATTTTTATCATTAGCATTGTAGCGAGTGTTGCGAGTGTACTATATGATCAAACCTTTAATTATTATATGGCCGACTATTTTAACTTTGAACCAAGTGTAAATGGAATCATTAAAGCCATTACCGGAATTACTGCCTTAGTGAGTAATTCAACACTGACACTTTGGATTATTAAGAAAGCAAATATTTCAAAAGCACTTGGTTATATCTTTATGATTGTCAGTACTTTAATCGTTGCCTTAATAAGCATAAACAATCCATTACTTTTCTTAGTTATTAATATATTATACTTTACGATTCATGCAGCATACCTACCTTTAGTTCAAAAAGTAGTTACAGATAGTGCTATTGATCAGAATACAACAATTGGAAAAATCAATGCACTAAAATCATTAGGAATGATCATTGGAGCAATTATTGCTGGTCAGGGATATGCAATTTCAAAACAACTCCCATTTATACTTGCGAGCATACTCTTTATGATAATTGGGTTTATGAGTCTCTTTAATCGGAAAGTAAACGAATAAATAACATTTTAATAATTTGAGTCATTTCATGTTGCTTTTTAAATGTATATTTGTTATTATATTAGGGCGCCAAAGAGAGCGTCCAAAAAATGCGGCCATAGCTCAACTGGATAGAGTGCTTGACTACGAATCAAGAGGTTGAGGGTTCAAGTCCTTCTGGCCGCGCCATTTAAACAAATATCGGGATGTAGCACAGCTTGGTAGTGCACTTGGTTTGGGACCAAGGGGTCGCAGGTTCGAATCCTGTCATCCCGACCATTTTTTAAAAAAATTGAATATAGATATCATATATGGCGAGGTAGCTTAGTTGGCTAGAGCGCTCGGTTCATACCCGGGAAGTCGTGGGTTCGAGTCCCACCCCCGCTACCATTGGACCCTTAGCTCA
>JAAZDN010000014.1 GCA_012512805.1 Erysipelothrix sp.
AAATTCAAAAGCATTTTCATGTATCCTGATAATATCATTGGTGGTAAACGGTCTATCCTGCCACTCACAATACTTATACCTGGAATGCGCATTAAGTCTTCTTTATTACTTGGCATTACACCATCAAATTCATCCACAACAAAAGCAGCACCCTTATGCAAGTTACGAACACGACTATAGTATCCTAAGCCTTCCCACATCTTAAGTACGTCTTCAAGCTCTGCATTCTTTAAATCATAAACAGTTGGATACATTTCTATCCAACGCTCATAATAAGGGAGCATTGTTGCGATTTGGGTTTGCTGCGCCATGATTTCACTGATCCAAATCTTATAGGGATCCTTTTGACTTCGAAAAGGAAGTTCTCGTTTGTGGTCTTCATACCACTGTATTAATTGTTCTGAAAATGTCATACGTACAGTATAAGCCTTTCATGATGAATACACAATAATTGTGTCTATACGTGTTATAGGTGTCGATAGACTGGAAGGGTTACACTTAAGTAGACACTTCCAGACAATATAAAACCAATGATTATGTATTTAAGTACTTTCACCAAACAGCATTTAAAAATATACTGTTTAATACATTATTTTTAACGAATGGAATACATTCAAGAGAAGATATGAATATGTATTTAGCAACACAGAGATTAAGAATAACTCAGTCAACATCTAACCAAGATACCATTCGAAATAGCTGTGAGACACTTGATAATTTAACTTTAGACTTAAAAAATAGTTATAACATCTACTATTTTGTTGGAAAAGCAGGATTCGGTGATTGCAACAATCTTTATCTTATGCAGCCAATTGATATCCAGAAATCTATTCTTCATAAGATGCAAAATTTTAAACTAGTTCCACAACCAATGAATATTAGTGGATTTAATAGAAGAATGGTACAAATCCAGTTTATTAGAAACTATGTGATGCACAATGATAGTTTAGAAGTTCTTTGCCGGTACACATACAGAAATAATAAGGTTTTGAGAAAGTCTGCTGATAGGAAAGAATATCAAGCTTTGATAAAAGACCTAGAAAAAGAGTACATGATAAATGATAAAAGTAGTGATTATCTCTTGACAATATAAATTCGTATGCTATTAATAACATGAATACAGCCCACCGGGCAAGAACTTACGCAACCTACAGGGTTGTGTTTTTCTATTTCTAATGGTCGTTATTCACTCTTTCATGAGCAAACATTGATTATATACAAAGCTCTTATCAACTTTGAACACATTCAAGCAGAAGATTGATTAAAGAATAGTTCCACGTTATCTATTCACTTATGTTTTAACTTGTGATTCTTTATTAAATGTACGCTTCATTTGTGATGACCTTAAATAGGTATTATCAATTATCATAAATAGACTAGTTAAAAAGGTAAATTATATCCATAAAATGTAAAAAACGCGGTCACTTTGTGGTCAGTAGTATATTATAATTAAACAAAAAACTTAAAAACCCTTATGAATAAAGGGTTTTTAGTCTCTATTTTTTATTTGGTGGAGATGGCGGGAGTCGAACCCGCGTCCAGAAGTCGCCTTCCATTTAGAAGCCTACAGTTTAGTCTGCCATATTACCAAGTTGCTACTGACAGACAAGATGCCGCTTGGTTTATCTAGTGAAGTGTCCCAATCATCTCCTAGATTAGATGAATGGTAGTCATTGTGAATGACGCGAGGTGATCAACCAATGACAAATCAATCAGTCGCGCGCAAGTCTATTGTGAGACTCTATTAGGCAGCGAAAGCTACCGCGTTGTTATAATTTCTGTTTCCAGTTATTTTTTTGATTGTAGGTAATCACCCACTGCCTTCCAAATCAAACATACTCCTGTCGAAACCATGACATCCCCATACGCTTAGTTTAACAAATTTCAGTCTTTTTGTCACTTATTTTCAAGCTTAAACAATGATTATGACACAAAGATCTGCTTTATTACAAACTTGAAATTGTTCCACCTTGAATTAAATGCTAGAATGTCCTTAACATGTAAATATGAGGAGGAACATTCATGAAAAAGAATACACTCAGATTAGCTATAACGATAATATTAGGATTTATACTGATCTTGTCTTTCTTTAATATATTGTCTCAGATCGGTATGTATACAGATATTTTTTCGATACATAACCTTTTAGCACTCTTATCAATTATTGAGTATTCAAAGTTACAATACATTAGATTGGTTACTGCCTTATTTTCTGCTGTAATGTTCAGATATTATTTTTCAATAATAAAGCATGATCAAACTACTCACAATACATACGAATAGAAAGAGGATACTATGGCAAGAAGAAAACGAAAGCATCGCTTAAGGAGATCAATAAAAAACATACTCATACTAACAATACTCGGTGTTGGAGTGTATTTTTCCTATCCACTTATTGAAACAACACTTCATAATTACTTCACTATTAAAGAGTCTTCAAATGATCCACTCGATATCCCTACCCTTACGTATCCACTCAATTCAGATACATTAATCAGCCAAAACATTAGTGCCTATAATCTATCTTCTTCTGAATTTGTTTATTCAAAAGCAGCTGATGAGACAATCTATCCTGCTTCCATTACAAAAATAATGACAGTACTTGTTGCATTGGATCATATTAGTAATTATGATGAAATTGTAAACATTGATGCTACTGCATATCAACGTCTACTTGATGAGAATGGATCATCAGCCGGCTTTGTGAGTAATGATGAGGTAAGTTATTGGGATTTATTATACGGAACGATGTTGGCTTCTGGTACTGAAACTTCTAACACTTTAGCAATACAATTAAGCGGATCCATCGAGAACTTTGTAGACTTGATGAACGCCAAGGCAAAACAATTAAACATGAAATCAACTCACTTTGTAAATGTCGATGGACTACATGATGAGGATCATTATTCGAGTACTCAAGATATTGTACAGCTGTTAGACTATGCCTTACAAAATGAAGTCTTTAAAACCATCTTTACAACGAAGCAGTATCAGTCTTCAACAACGAATAAATATCCATATGGTCTCACCATTGAATCTACAGTACTGCGTTTTACGGAAGATTTAAATACCGATCAGTATGGTGTACTTGGTGGAAAATCAGGGACAACCTATGAGTCTGGACAATGTTGGGTAACCTTAGCTACAATCGGTGAAGAACAATTTATTATTGTCATGATGAATGCACCCTTTACAAATATCTACGCTCAAGATCGTGCACAGATTACGGATACATATGCACTCTTGAAATATATGCATCAATACGATATTCTTATTCACTAAGAATATTCTGTACTATTTCTTGTAAAGTGGGAATGACTTCAGATATAAACCATGGATTCTTTGCCATCCAGCGTTGATTCAGTGGAGATGGATGCACAAGTGGAAAGAATGTTGGAAGATAGTCCTTATAAGAACTGACGGTTTCCGTCACGTTCTTTTTCTTTGTTTCCTTAAGATAATAATTCACTGCGTAAGATCCTAAAAGAATAATCAACTTCAAGTCTTTCATCTGTCCAATAATGTTGGGATGGTATTTTCTTGTCGTATCAAGGTTTGGTGGTAAGTCACCCGTTTTTCCTTTTCCCGGGAAATAAAAATCAAGCGGTAAGACTGAAATAAGTTTTGAATGATAAAACACCTCTTCATTAACATTTAACCAACGTCTTAATCGATCACCACTTTGATCTTTAAAGACCTCATTCTTTAACTGTGTTTTTAATCCTGGAGCCTGTCCAATGATGAGTATTTTGGATTGTTCATAGACATTTAAAATTGGACTCCAACCCTTCTTTGTTTCTTCTGGATAATCCTTTTTTATTGCTTCAATAATGTTATCAAGTTCAGACATACAATCACTTCCTTATCGTTATTATACTAAATTGCTCAAAATAAAAGCACTTGTATCCAAATATATTTTACCTATGTTACACTAGTTGGGGAGGGATTTTTTATGAGTTTAAAATTAGTTATTGATAAGTTAGAATCGCAAGAAATTACGCCTAAACAATTGGTTGAACAATCAATCCGCTTAATAAATGATAAAAACAGTGACATTAAAGCTGTGGTAAATGAACGGTTTGAAAAAGCGCTTGTGGAAGCGGAATCTGACTATTCACATACCAAATATAAAGGTATTCCAATTTTAATTAAGAGTGTTGGACATAGCTTAGCGAATGAGCCAAGCACAGCTGCTTCAAAGATCTTAAAAGATGCAGTAACACCATATACTGACAACTTTGTTAAGGCTATCCAAGATTTAGGATTCATCATTATTGGACAAACAAATGCTCCAGAATTTGCATTTAAAAACATTAGTGACTCAGAACTATACGGTACGGTTCGTAATCCATTAAAGATGGATAAAACACCGGGTGGATCAAGTGGTGGAGCTGCTGCTGCATTACTTGCGAAATTCACACCAGTCGTTGCCGCAAGTGATGGTGGTGGATCCATTCGTATTCCAGCAAGTTTCTCAGGACTCGTCGGACTAAAACCTACACGTGGTGCCATTCCAACAGGACCATTCTCACATAGAGGCTGGCAAGGTGCATCTGTAAACTTCTTTATTACAGATAATGTTGAAGATTCACGCATGCTCTTTAACGACATTAAGAAAAATACAATTGCATCTCCATTTAACTACATTGAAAAAGAAATGGATGCTACAAAACCATTACGTATTGCCTACACTGATATTTCACCAATCGGATCTGAAGTGAGTGATGATGCGAAACATACGGTTAAAATGACGGTTGAAGCCTTAGAAAAAATGGGACATACGGTAGAATACATTAAGCCTGATTATGATGGCATGCAATTAATGAAAACATACTACATGGTCAACGGTGTTGAAACAGCATCAATGATCAAAGGCATTGAAGGAATGACAGGACAAGCCGCTACAATCGACGATATTGAACTTATGTCATGGGCACTGTATCAATACGGATTAAGTGTTGAAGGATATGAAATGGTTGATGCTCTAAACTTCTGGGATAGTGTCAGTGAAGTCTTACATACATTCCATGAAACGTATGACCTCTTCATTACACCAACAAATGCGAAGGCTGCTCCATTCTATGATCAAGTATATCATGATGAAGCCTTCATTGAACGTATGAAAAATGTTGAGAACGATGATGACAAGTACCAAATTGTTTGGGACATGTTTGATACACCAATTACTTACACTCCATTCACAATGCTTGCGAACATTACGGGACAGCCTGCAATTAGTGTTCCAATGTATGTTAATGAAGACGGGGATAACTTCGGTGTTCAACTGATGGCTGTTAAGGGTGCAGAAAACTTCTTACTCGATATGGCTGATCAATTATTAGACAGTAAAAAATAATAGCGTAACAAAAAAACTAACACATTAAATTTGTATTAGTTTTTTTAGTTTCTTATTCTTTATTTATATCTTATCCTAAAACATGTGCTGCGTATTCTTCAGCCCAAGCGTCTAATCCTTCAAGATCTGTAGTTGAAGGTTTAAACTTCGCACGGTAGCCTGGAATAGTTTTCATACGTAATTGTGTCATACGTGCAATTAAGTTTCCTGCCGCTTCTCCTGACCATCCAAATGATCCAAAGGCACTACTCTTTAAGTAGTGGTGGGTAATTGGGAAGAGTGTTGCTAAGAAGTTATACGTTGGGAAGACCGCATCCGCTAAGATTGTAGGTGATCCTACGAGTAAACCTTTCGCATCTTCAAGTTCAGCATGAATGTCTTCATGTTTTGCGGTTTCAAGATCGAAGAGTACTGTTTTTAAGTTTAAGGTTTCAAGTTTAACAGCGAGTGCTTCCGCCATAATCTTTGTATAACCATAAGCACTAACGTAGGTAATGACGACCTTATCAATACGTGGAACTTCAACGGTCCATTCTTTGTATGTACTTAAGAGTTCATCAATATCAGTGTCAATAATTGGACCATGTCCAACCGCAATCATATCAATATCATGGTCTTCAATAAATTTAATCCCGTTACGCATGAATGATTTGAAAGGTCCTAAGATAACTTCAAAGTAGTATTTGCGTGCATCATGGTAGTCTTTAATGTTTTCAACTTCACTCAGTAACATCTTATCATTACAGTAGTGTGCTCCAAATGAGTCACAGGTAATGACTGTTTTTAATTGTCTAATGTATGTGTACATTGTATCTGGCCAGTGTAATTGTGGAAGGACCGCAAATTCTAGATCATAGTTTCCTAGTGATAAGACTTCGCCGTTTTTAATCGCATGGTGTGTAAATTCTGTATTGACCATTTCTTTTAAGAAGTTAATTGCGATTTGTGTTCCGACGATAACGATGTCTGGGTGGACTTCAAGTAAGCGTGAAATCATTCCCGTATGATCGGGTTCAGTATGACTTAAGATTAAGTATTTGACCTTGTTGACGTCAGTGATTTCATTGATTGTTGCAATGAAGTCTTCTGCAAAGGCAATTTTTGTAGTATCAAAAATCGCAATTGCATCTTCACCTTCTAATAAATATGAATTGTATGTTGAACCGTATTCAGTACTCATAATAATATCAAATGTTTTTAAATTATAGTCTTGAGTTCCTATCCAGTAAAAATTATCTTTTAGTTTTAAATGTTGCATCTTATGCCTCTCCTACTCTTTTAACAATATTTTTCATAATCTCAACACTACGCTCCATTTGTTCAACGACAGCGAATTCATGAGGACCATGGTAATTGTATCCACCGGTTCCAAGGTTTGGTGTTGGCAAACCTTCATATGTTAAGCGGGCACCATCGGTACCTCCGCGGATTGGCAGACTGACTGGATCAAGTCCCGCATCTTGGATTGCGGCTTCAGCAAGTCTGATAATGTATGGCTGCTCATTAATAATGTTCGCCATATTGTAGTATGAATCTTCGATCGTTAAATCGATGATTTCAGCATTGTAGCTTTGATTGATAAAGTCAGCTGCTCGCTTCATTTCAGCTTTCTTAGCTGCGAAGGCAGCGGCATCATGATCACGAATAATGTACTCTAGTTTTGCACTTGCGGTTTCACCAACCATATCGTGAAGATGAATAAAGCCTTCATAGCCTTCTGTATGTTCTGGTGTTGCATTTTGATCAAGTAAGAAGTTGTAGTGCATTCCTACTTGGATCGCATTGATCATTTTATTTTTTGAATCACCGGGGTGAATACTCTTACCTGTGATATTAACGATAGCACTGGCCGCATTAAAGTTTTCGTACTCAATACTTCCAACCGGTCCACCATCTAAGGTATAGGCAAACTCAGCATTGAAGAGCTTGTAGTTAAACATGTTGGCACCACGACCAATTTCTTCATCAGGTGTAAAGCAGATTGAAATATCGCCACGCTCAACCTCATTGTTCATAAGATAATCCACAAGTGTCATAATTTCAGCCATTCCTGCCTTATCGTCTGCACCTAGAAGTGTTGTTCCATCGGTCACAACAAGTGTTTGACCTTTTAATTCACTTAAGAATGGGAAGGTTTCTACTGTTGTATATAAGTTTGGATTGAGTTCAATGTCGAGTCCATCATAGTCTTTAATAATTCGGGGCTTTACGTTTTCTCCACTAAAGTCAAAGGATGTGTCCATGTGGGCTAAAAACCCAATTGTTTTTGCCTCTGGTTTATTGCCTTTAAGATGGGCGTATACGTAACCATATTCATCCATATGGGCATTTTCTACACCCATTGCTTGTAGTTCATCCACTAAATATTGTCCCAGTAATTTTTGCTTATCAGTACTTGGGATACTTTCACTTGCTGGGTCTGATTGTGTATCAAACGCAACATATTTTAAGAATTTTTCTAATACCATAAATTCACTCCTTCTCTTATATTTCTAAATGCTCACTGTTTAATTCGATGGATACTGGGCAATGATCACTACCGAGTACATCCATATGGATAGTGGCTGCTTCTAAACTCTCTTCGATGTCTTCACTAATGACAAAGTAGTCAATGCGCCAGCCCTCATTTCGATCTCGGCCAAAACTACGATAGCTCCACCACGTGTACATATTTTCATCATAGGGATGAAGATGGCGATACGTATCGACGAATCCTTCATTTAATAATTCACTAAAGCCTTCTCGTTCAATATCACTATAGCCGGGACTGTTTTTACTCATCTTTGGATTGTATATGTCAATCGGTTCGTGGGCAACGTTTAAATCACCACAGAGTACAACGGGTTTATCTTCATTAAGCTTTAATAGATATGCCCTTAAGTCTTGATCCCATTTTTGACGATAGTCGATCCGCTTTAAGTTTTGTTGCGCATTGGGAACATAGACCCCAACAACGTAGAAATCCGCAAATTCTAAGGTAATGCTTCGGCCTTCTTCAGGATGATCAAGTGCATCAATTCCATATGTGACACTGAGTGGCTCATGTTTACTAAAGAATGCGACGCCTGAATAGCCTTTGCGCTCTGCACTCGCAAAATATTGATGATAGCCCGGAAAGGAAACGTCTACCTGATCTTCTTGCATCTTCGTTTCTTGGATACAAAAAATATCAGCATCGACTTCATTTAAAAATGCTTCAAAGTTTTTCTTTAAGCCTGCGCGAAACCCATTTACATTCCATGATACAATTTTCATAAGAGCCTTCTTTCCCTATAATAATAGCACTATTTTCTAGGCTTTCCAAGACGCTTTTTTGATTAAGTGAGAGATTTATCAGATTTGTACAGTTGAAAAAACATTTAAAAAAGGTTAAGGTAACAAAGAGGTGATTTTATGTACTACATTTACATTGTGCGCTGTGATGATCAAAGTTTATATACAGGTATAACAACCGATATAAAACGGCGTTTAAATGAACATGTTTTAAAACTTCCTACTAGTGCAGCCTACACTAAAAGTCGAAATGTCATTGCACTTGAAGCACTATGGAGTGCAGAGGATCGATCACTTGCCAGTAAATTAGAATATAAAATCAAACAACTTTCAAAACTTAAAAAGGAACAGCTCATATTAAAAAGTGAAGATGATGATTCATACATTCGTATCACTGATTTAAGCGAGTATGTGGACATCTTTAAATAAAGTGAGGGCTTTTACTTAAAATATCCCGATTTTTTTGGTATAATATCCGATACGGGAGTTGGTTAAATGAAGATGATTAATGTCAATAGAATCTCTGATATGTATCGAAATGTAATGTGGGGACAACGGCATTTTAAAGATTTTGAAATCTATAATAACTTTGAATATACAAGTGATGATCACCATTTTGAGATCATAGCCCAGTTTAATTATTTCTTCTTACACTATGATGTTACGATACAAGGTGATGATGATCGGGTTAAATTTTCCTGTGACTGTGATTTTAATAAACCACACAGTGCCTGTGGTCATGTCGTTGCTACAGCGCTTTTATATAATGAACTACGCTTTGATAAAAAGTATGAAACCTTTAGTAGCGTCCAGTTTGAAGACTATCGTCAAGAAATATTAAATAGAGCACGTTTGGATGCTGAAGCATCGAAACAATTGGCAATTTACAATGAACAACGAAAAAACAGTGAAACACTCTTAAACATTATGAATCAAAAGGAACTGCTGAAAATTGATCATTTTTTAAATCAGTCTGAGTATACGCTACACTTTGATTTTGAACTCATCAAACATAATAAAAATCACTATGCTTCCTTTAAAGACCTTCAATTTTACTTAAAGGCTAAGGTTGGAAATGATAAGATGTATGTCATTAAAGACTTTGAACAATTTTTTGATTTGATCAGTCATGAAGAGTACTTCAAATACGGACAAAATCTAGGATTTGTGCACAGTTTAAATGCCTTTGATGCTTCTAGTCAACATATTATTGTAGCCTTGCAACAATACTTTTTAAATGTTCAAGATACGACTCATAATTTTAGAACGCTAGCCTTTGAAGTGGAACACCTTGATTTCCTATACGATCTCTTTAAAGATCCTTCTGTAGTCTCAAATGTCCAGTTTAAAGAAGCAGCGTATACGAGCACTTTCCAGAGTGAACGTATCAATGAAGATGAGGTAAGAATTCGTCTTTTGAATACGGATGATTTGTACACGAGCGCCTTTCATCTGTACCATCTTTCAAACAATACGATAACACGTTATCACTTTAAGGATGTCCATAGTTTCCAACTTGTGAAACTACTCTTAGAACATAAGGCAATCATTTTAAAAAATGCGGAAATGGATCAAATCGTCAGTCTATTAAATAAAGATACAACAACAATCTTGGACTATACAAGAGAAGAAACTGTTACTGAAGAGATAGCGCTCTATATTGACTTAAACAATGAGAACATTGTTGTACACGGAGACGTCATCATCAATGATGAGCATGAAAACATCCTTTTGAGTAAGTATCAAACACACTTAAACGTCCAGAAAATTATCCACATTCTTTCATCATTTGAAACGGGCCGTACAACAAAGCATATTGAAATGGCTTTAAGTAATCCCAAGACCTACACCTTCTTAGCTGAGGGTCTTGATTTTCTACAACAGTTCGCAACAGTCTATGCCCACGAATCACTAAAAAATATCAATCAACCCTCAAACATTAATTTAAATGTTGGAGTGAGTATTAACCATAATCTCCTTGATTTAGACGTAAGTAGTTTAAACTTCAGTAAGAGTGAACTTGTCGATATCTTAAAACAATACCGTCGTAAACAACGCTTCTTTAAATTAAAATCTGGTGAAATTATAAACCTTGAATCAGAGGGCTTGGATGAGTTGGATCGCTTCATTCAAAATACTGGGATTAAGGTTGATCAATTAAAAGATGATACGATCACACTACCACTCTATCAAGCAATGCACGTCGAACATGATCTTGAAAAGCTTAGCAATCTTAACAGTCATCTCACCGATGATTTTAAAATCTTTAGTGCTGACTTTAAACAACAAAAGGTTGAACATATGGATGTATCGAAGAAGTATCTTGATGTCTTAAAACCATATCAAGTCCATGGTGTAAAGTGGTTAAAACTTTTAGGAGCATATGGCTTTAACGGTATCTTAGCCGATGATATGGGACTCGGTAAAACCTTACAGATCATTGCCCTGCTTGAAAATTCAACATCAGACTTACCAAGTTTAGTTGTGGCACCCGCCTCACTACTATTCAACTGGGATGATGAACTTAAAAAGTTTGATTCAAACTTAAAAACACTGCTCATTCATGGGCCAAAAGAAGCACGGCTCAACAGTATTTCCAATATTGAAGACTATGATATTATCATTACAACCTATGATTATTTACGCAATGACTTTGAAGCCTATCAAGCACTGCAGTTTCATTATTTAATTATTGATGAGGCCCAGTACATTAAAAATCAAAAAACACAGACAGCCCGTTCCGTTAAAACGATTAAGTCTGAACATCGTTTAGCACTCACTGGAACACCGATTGAAAATACCTTAGCTGAACTATGGTCCATCTTTGATTTCTTAATGCCAGGCTACTTGTATAACTACAACTACTTTAAATCACACTTTGAAATCCCTATTGTTCAAGAACAAGATGCTTACATACAAGATCAGCTGAAGGCAATGGTCTCTCCCTTTATACTTCGTCGTATCAAGCAAGATGTCTTACTTGATCTTCCCGATAAAATTGAGAAAACACTCAGCCTCGAATTTAGTGAAGATGAAGCGAAACTATATTATGCGAAACTTGCCCAAGGTTCAAAACAATTAACAAGCATTCTCGAAGCGGAACGTGTTGATAACATTATGGTGCTCCAACTGCTTAATGAACTGCGTCAAATTTGTATTGATCCACGTTTACTCTATGATGATATTGAAACACCTTCATCTAAAATTAAGGCGACGATTGAAATATTAGAACCCCTCGTAAGTTCTAAACAAAAGACACTCATCTTCTCATCATTTACCCGCTCACTCTCACTCTTAGAAAAAGAGTTGAAAGCTGAAGGCATCAGCTACTTTAAATTAACCGGTGCAAACAGTAAGGAAGAACGCCGTCAGCTTGTCGATGCCTTTCAAAATGACGATACGCTTGTCTTCTTAATCTCATTGAAGGCTGCAGGTGTCGGACTTAACTTAACCGCTGCCGAAAATGTCATTCACTTTGATCCATGGTGGAACGTTGCTGCCGAAAATCAGGCGAGTGATCGTGCCTATCGTATTGGACAAACAAAGGAAGTTCAAGTGATCAAATTGATCATGAAAGATTCAATTGAAGAAAAAATATTGGCCATGCAAGCCCATAAAAAAGCAATGGCAGATATCTTTATTGAAGGATCAAGTGGAAGCTTTGCTTCCATGTCAAAAGAGGACCTTAAAGCCCTCTTTGAATACTAATACTATTAAAGATGCCGAAGCATCTTTTTTATTACAATTTTTTCAACATTCGAAGTCCATTTAAAATGACAAGGATCGTACTTCCCTCATGAATAAGTACAGCACTGGATAGTGCCACATCACTAAAGATATTAATCGTAATGAGAAAGAGTACAACCGACATTGCAAAGACGATATTTTGAAGGACAATCTTACGTAGTTTCTTAGAGATTCGATGTGTATATTGAATGTTTGCGAGATCATTTTTCATTAAAACAGCGTCCGCAGCTTCAATAGCAATATCGGTCCCTGATCCAATTGCAAAGCCGATGTCGGCCGTAACGAGGGCCGGAGCATCATTTACTCCATCTCCAACCATTGAAATCGTACCATACTGCTCTTTAAGCTCACTAATAATGTCTGCCTTATCAATTGGTAAGACGTCGGCCTTCACTTGGGTAATACCTAACTGTTTCGCAATTGCGTTCGCAGTAATTTTTGCATCACCTGTAATCATGATCGTTTCAATGTTTTCCTGTGCAAAGTAGTTAAGAATTGCCTTGGCACTTTCCTTTGGAACATCTTGAATTCCAATGATTGCTTCAATATGTCCATCAACCGCAAAGAAGACGACCGTCTTTCCTTCATTCTCAATGGTAGATTTTAAAATTACAATGCTCTCATCAACATGATCAAAGTAAGTTGGCTTTGCGATAACATAATGATGATCTTGATACGTACTGGATAGTCCAACGCCAATTATATTTTCACACTCTAAGTCGATTGTTTCACTTGGATCAAAGTGATTAGTAATTGCATTGGCTAAGGGATGATTTGAATTTTTCTCCATAGCATAAATAATATTTGTATATTCATTGATTGCATGGGCATGATCTCCTAAAAACATCACATCAGTAACGGTTGGCTTACCTCGTGTTAAGGTTCCGGTCTTATCAAAGGCAATTGCCTTCGTATCGGCAAAGTTAGATAAGTAGGCTCCCCCTTTAAAGAGGACACCCGATCTTGCCAAGTTACTAATAGATGATAAGGTTGCGGGAATATCCGTTGCGGCTAAGGCACACGGTGAGACGCCAATCATATAGACCATCGTGCGATAGTAACTGACATCAGCACTCCAATTGAAAACATTTAAGCCTAATACATAAAAGATTGGAGCAAAGAGTAGGGCAATTGTCACGTAGATTGGTTCAATTTTTTTAATCATCGTTGCCGTTTTTGAAATGTTAGTTTGAGCCTGTGATACAACCTCAATAATTTTCGCAATGACCGTTTCATTGCTCAACTTTAATACTTCAAAGATGAAGGTTCCATTACCGTTCATCGTTCCACCAAAGACTTGACTATCAACACTCACTTCAACCGGAATACTCTCTCCCGTTATTGCGGATTGATCAATCGAAGAATAGCCTTCAACAACAATACCATCGGTGGCAATTTGATCCCCGTTTAATACTTGAACACGATCACCTATGACCAAACGTTCTGTTTCAACAATTTCAACTGTTCCATCATCTTTAAGAAGACGCGCTTGGGTTGGATTTAATGTTAATAGACTTGTGATTTCTTTTGAACTTTTAGACTCAGCATAGTCTTCGAGTAAATCAGCACCACAGAAAATAATCATAAGCAGTGCAGCTTCACCATACTCTTGAATAGTGATTGCGGCAAAGGCACCGACAGCCATCAAAAGATGGATATTTGGTTTGAATCGTTTTGCCTTATACGAGTTCACAATTGTATCTTCAAGTCCTTCATAAATCATAGAATAACCACTTAAAATAAAGGCCAAAATATTAAGGACATCAAGGTTCACAACAAGATTTATAAGATAGAGAAAGAGTCCTATAAAATAAGCAATAAGTTGAACTTTTCCTTTTAATAGTTTATCTAACATACAAACATCAACTCCATTTCACAAGTGTATTGTATCGGTATAAACAGTCGTAGTCAAGTTAGTCTTTGCTAATCTTTTCAGGTATAAAACAGTTAGTCTAGGCTAATTATAAAGGGTTTTCACCACTTTTAGACCATTCGCTACATTACAATAAAGATACATACAAACACGCTCTACTTAGGTGTAATTATCTATACTTTTCACAAGTGAAAAGTACTATAACTTCTTCATTTCTAACCATTCAATGTTTGAGTGCTTGCGTGTATTTTAAAAGTGAGTGTCATATCCTCACTTTTTATTCCATAATTTATTTTTCATTCACAAGATCTATAAGTTGACCATAGCCGGCTTTCTCCATCTCTTCTAGAGGTATAAAACGAAGTGAGGCACTGTTAATACAGTAGCGTAAACCTCCAGTAGCCTTTGGACCATCATTAAAAACATGGCCTAAGTGGGCATCTGCTACACGACTCTTTACTTCAATGCGTCGCATACCGTGACTTTGATCATGATATTCTTTAATGACCGCTTTCTCAATTGGACGGGAGAATGATGGTCATCCACAGCCGGACTCAAACTTATCACTTGAGCTGAATAGTGGTTCTCCACTTGTGATGTCAACGTATATTCCTCGTTCAAAATTAGCATTGAATGTATTCGCAAATGGTCGCTCAGTTGCGGCTTCTTGTGTAACCTTATATTGAAGATCACTCAGTTCATTCTTTAAGTCTTCCTAATTCTTCTTTGTATATAGATAAGGATCAACCTTTATCCCCATAATATAGTCAAAGTGTTTCTTACCAATATGACAGTAACCATTTGGATTGTTTACTAAATAGTTTTGATGGACATGCTCTGCACTAACATAATGCTTACTCAATGCTACTTCTATTACAATGGGTTTTTCATAATCCATCGCTAGTTTTTGAAGTGCGGATTCTATTATTGGCAGATCATCTTTATCTGTATAATAGATTCCACTACGATATTGAACACCCACATCATTGCCTTGTTTATTTAAACTTGTGGGATCGATGGCTTCAAAGAATAGTTCTAAGATAAACTGTAATGTTAGAACATCCGTATCATAGACTACTTTAACCGCTTCTGCATGATGGGTTGTTTTAATGTCATAATAATTCGTATCACTTTGATTACCATTAGCATAGCCAACCTCTGTATTTACGACACCCTTCAATAATGAAAAGTAGCGTTCAAGTCCCCAGAAACATCCCCCCGCAAGAATAATTGTTTTTTCCATAATGTTGTATCTTAACCTAAGCTTAACATACATTTCCTTTCTAACACAGTTATGACCATGTATTATATGTAGCATAAATATTCTTAGGTGTACTACATCTATAGTTTAACACATATAGTGTGAAATATAGTCAAATAAAAAAGTGTACCCTAAGATACACTTCATATTTATCTATTCTTTAATCACTTGAATCGCAAGACACTGTGGTCCCCCATGGGTAATAAATGCACAGGATAATTCTAAGATTTCAACGTAGTCAACATTGAACTTCTCTTTGATCTTCTCTGCAATTTCATGAGCCTTATCAATAAACTGTGAATGAACAATTCCAAATTTGAATTTACTGTTAATGCCATGATGTTCAAGATCTTCAAGTACTTTTTTAACAGCAATGTTCATATTACGAGCAACCGCAAATTTTTCAATCGTACGACCATCATCCGTTTGGACAACGACAGGTTGGAGTTTTAAAAGCCCAGCCATACTTGCCGCAACCGGTGTTAATCGACCACCACGTTTTAAGAATCCTAAATCCGTAGGAATGAGGTAGCTCTTATTGATACTAATCTTATCTTCTATCATTGCAACAATATCATCAAACGATGCATCATTATCACGCATCTTTAATGCTTCATCGACTAAATAACGTTGTGGATATGCCAATGTTGTTGAGTTAATAACTGTAATCTTTGGATGATTACTAATTTCAACAGCGCTACTCCATGATGAATAAGCTCCTGATAAACCATCCGCAACACTAATTACGATGATTTCATCATCAATATATTTTTCAAACATCTCAACCATTTCCCCAATAGCAGGTTGTGATGATGCAGGGACATGTCCCTGATTGATTAAATCCATATATTCATCGGCATTGATTTCAACAAATTCCCGATATGTTTTATTGTTTATTGTGACACTGAGGGGGACGACTCCAAGACCCATAGCCTCTGCTTCTTGTGGCGTATAAAGTGCTGAAGTATCTGTAATAATTCTAATCATATATAAATCCTCCATCTAGAATCCCATAAGCGAATTCTATGACAATTATACCCATTTACCACACTTATCTCAACCTAATCACAGTATTTCACAAAACTTTCAACGTATTGTTTAAAGTTCAATATATTATTACCCTTGTCCTGTATATTGTATTATATTTGGGACAAAGTAATATTGTGCATTTAAAAAGTGAACCCTTGTAAGTTCTCTTTTTTAATATTGCTTTATGATTTATGCAGCGTCTACTACTGCAAAGAGTGTATCATAGTTTGGCTCATCTGTAATTTCATTCATGACATCTTTGTATACAAGTTTTCCAGTTACATCTGTAAGGAAGACTGAACGTCCTAAGACTCCTACTTCTTCTACTACAAGTCCCATTGCCTGTCCAAACGATAGTTTTTCATCACTTAGCATTGTAACGTCGATACCTGCAGTTGCGCACCAGTCTGTAAGTTGTTCAATCGTGTTGTTTGAAACATTCACAATCTTTAAGTTTGGATATTTGCTTGCTTGTTCAAAGAAATGACGTGTTTGTCGATCACATACACTTGTATTTATATCTGGGAAGACACTGATTAAGACCGGTGTTCCAATGAGGTCTTCTTGTGTGACTTCGTTATTGTCTTTATCAATTAAAGTAAAGGCAGGTAATGCTTCATTCACGACACTTAAATCTTTTACACTACCAAATACATCTCCACGTTTTGTTATATTCATTTTATTCCTCCTATAGCTTTTTTGCTTAGTCTCATTATAGCATTTACAGATATAATTACTGTTTCAATACTTTAGGTCTTGCTTGAAATTGTGCTACACTAAGGGGGGAGGAATTTATGACACATAACAATTTAAAAATAATATTTTCAGATATGGATGGAACCTTATTGGATAAGCATGAGGTTTTACCTTCTAACTTTGATGAGATGATGCAAGATCTTGCTCAGCGTGATATTCTTTTTGTTGGAGCCAGTGGTCGTTCTGCCAAAAGTATGGAATATAAATTTACAAAATACTATGACAACCTTTATTTAATTTGTGATAATGGAGCCATGGTCAAATATAACAATGAAATCATTCACCATGATTATTTTTCACATGATGAATACCTAGATATTATGCACGCTATAAAACAAATTCCAAACTCTACGCTTTCAGCTGTTTCAAAGCATTTGAGTTATATTCAACTTGGCCATGATGATTTGGATCCTGAAATGTTTATGGAGTTTTATGGTGATTTTAAATTTGTGAACGATATTGTATCTGTTGATGAGGAAGTACACAGTATTGCACTGTTTAGCTATGATACGGATACAAACATTCAACATCCGATTATTGAAAAACTTAAGGAAAAGTATGCCGTTAAACGCAATGGTGCTGAGTGGATCAACATCAGTTTAAAACATGTTAATAAGGGCAATACCATTACGCAATTATTAAAGAAACTTGACATTGATTCAAAGCATGCCATCGCCTTTGGTGATTTTAATAATGATATTGAAATGTTATCGGTTGTACATAAAGGCTATGCCATGAAAGATGCAGTACCTGCCTTAAAAGCGATTGCAGATGAAGTCATCGGCTCTAATGCTGATAACAGTGTCGTTAAAAAGATCTATGAAATACTAGGTCAGACGCATGAAAACTAGGGACTTGCAGATCGATAATATTAAGGGAATCTTAATATTACTCGTCATCTTTGGACATGCCCTAGAACTTCTTCGTATAACAAGTCCTGTGGCAGCCTATCTATACAATTTTATATACATGTTTCATATGCCTGTCTTTATTTTTATTAGTGGCTTTTTAGCTAAAGATCTTACAAAGGGATCACAAAAGGCGTTTCGAACCTTATTTATTCCCTTCTTACTTTTTAATAGTTTATGGAATATCGTACAAATTACTAGTACTTATTTTGTAACATTACCGCTGGATAGTCCTGAAGCCTTTTCTTTCTTAAATCCAGGGTGGGCGCTATGGTTTATTCTTGCGCTCTTTATGTGGAAGATGCTACTACCTGATCTTGTCAAGATGAAAAACCTCTTTGCAATTGTATTTATTATTGGACTTTTCTCACGCTTATTTACAGAGTTTAATATCTTCTTATCCTTATCACGCTTACTTGTCTTCTCACCGTATTTTGTGGGAGGCTACTTGTTTAATCGTGCAGGACTGGATCGCTTGCGAAAGATTCATTATGCCGTGCCACTTGCACTCTTAGTTTCAACCTTAGTCTTTAATTATTACTTCTCATTTTTTACAAGTTTTCCAACTGAATTTCTCTGGGCCGATCGTGCTTTTAATTTCTTTTCAGCCCATGTCATTACGAGTATTTTCTTTGGACTTATTCTTTATTTTATTGGTTTTAGTTTTGTTATTATCTTTATTAAGTTCACAAGTAAAAAAGAGAACTTTTTAACTCGTGTGGGACAACACTCTTTCTCAGTGTATATTCTCCATACGTATTTAATTGGAACAATTTCATTTGCGCTTATTAAGGTGAATCCTACGCTTCAGATTGTGATCTTAGCCATTGTTTCTATTGTATTGGCATTCGGCTTAAGTTCATCTTTTGTACACCGTCATTTCACAGGTATTCTTTTGAAAATTGATCAGTTTTTATTTAAGCGAAGTCACTAAGTTTGTCATTATGCTTGTTTACTATTAGTGTTAATACTATAATGGTAGGGCAAAGGAGTGATAGTGTGAACGCAATTCAAACGTATATATCTAATTATGATGAAGCTGTTCAGGATAAACTGAATGCGATCTATCATTTAACACAATCTCTAGCCCCCAGCGCCACGGAGCGGATTTGTATGGGTATCCCAACCTTTGATCTGAATGGTCAGTGGTTCATCCATTTTTCCGCAAATAAAAATCATATTGGCTTTTATCCCCAACCGGATGCTGTTGAAAACTTCGCACCTAAATTAACAGACTATACATGCACAAAAGGTTCTATTCATTTTCCACTCTCTGATCCATTACCGATGGATTTGATTCAAGAAATCATTGAATATCGACTTGCACATCAATAAGCACTTTGCTTTTTTGCATGCATCATGCTTTAATAGTATGGTATCTTTTAGCAAAGCTCGCTAAGGTTAATTTAAGTATTATACATTTTGACTGTATCGTTTGGATACAGTTTTTTTAATTTTTAGGAGGACGAACTAATGATCTTAAAATCAGATGAATTACAGACCTTAACAACAAACGAGAGACTCACCTATGCTGCAATGAATCCAGCAGATGATGTGCTCTTATCCCTGCATACAACCCAAGACGGAATGAGTGAGTATGACCTCATGCAAAACCGTCAGCTTTACGGTAAAAATGAACTTGAAGAAATTAAAAAACCAAATCTTCTTATTGAGTTTTTGAAATCCTTCATCAATCCCTTTACCCTCATTCTCTTAACACTGGCCATTGTCTCCTTTATTGTGGACTACGTTTTAGCATCACCGAGTGAAAAGACGTTAATCACTCCGATCATTATTATCATAATGGTCAGTATCAGCGCTGTTCTTGAGTTTTGGCAGTCTACAAAATCAAACAATGCAGCTTCAGCACTCAGTGCGATGGTTAAGGTCACAACCCTAGTGAAACGTAATCATCAAGCAGCTGAAGAAATTGATGTCTCAGCAGTCGTCGTTGGAGATATTATTAGCCTATCTGCTGGTGATATGATTCCTGCAGATGTTCGTATCATTGAAGCGAAGGACCTCTTTATTACCCAAGCAGCCTTAACCGGCGAGAGTGAGCATGTCGAAAAGTTTGCTCATGCGCTTACGGATGAACCCTCCTCACTTACAAGTGCCGACAACCTTGCCTTTATGGGCTCTGATGTTATTTCAGGCTTTGCAAAAGGCGTTGTCGTCGCGGTTGGTAGTGAAACAATCTTTGGAGCAATCAGTACAAGTATTAATGAAACGGAAGTAAAGACGGCCTTTGAAATGGGTGTCAACTCCATCAGTATGTTACTCATTCGCTTTATGCTCGTTATGGTCCCAATTGTTCTCTTTATTAATGGCTTTACTAAGGGAAATTGGATCGAAGCAATTATGTTTGGACTATCAGTAGCCGTAGGATTAACCCCTGAAATGCTACCGATGATCATTACCACAAGTCTTGCGAAGGGCGCCCAAATGATGGCTAAGGAAAAGACGATCGTTAAAAATCTTTCTGCCATCCAAAACATAGGTGCCATGGATATTCTTTGTACCGATAAAACAGGAACACTCACACAAGATGAAATCATCTTAGAATATCATCTTGACGTCTTTGGAAAGGAAAACGAACAGGTCTTACGTCATGCCTTTTTAAATGCACATTTTCAAACTGGACTAAAAAACTTACTCGATAAGTCGATCATTACTCGAACACGACAACTTGCGAGTCAACACAATACACTAAAAAACTTAGAAACAACCTACACTAAGGTTGATGAGGTTCCATTTGATTTTGTTCGTCGTCGCTTAAGTGTTGTCGTGAGTGATCAAAACAATAAGCATCAAATGATTACTAAGGGTGCCGTTGAAGAAATGTTAAAGGTTTGTTCTTATGTTCAAGTAAACAATGAGGCCGTCAAGCTCGAAGGTGATTTAACAAGTGACATCTTAAAAACAGTCGATGATTTAAACAAACGTGGGATGCGTGTTATTGCGGTTGCCCAAAAAACAAATCCATCACCCGTCAATCAATTTGGTATTCAAGATGAGAAGGATATGGTCTTAATTGGCTATCTTGCCTTCTTAGATCCACCAAAGGAAAGTGCCCGTCCAGCCCTTTTAAGACTTAGTGAACTTGGGGTTACAACAAAGGTATTAACCGGAGATAATGATGTCGTCACTAAGGCCATCTGTGACATGCTTGATATTTATACTGAAAAGATTGTCTTAGGTGATGTGCTAGATTCTATGAGTGATGATGAACTCTCTATACTTGTAGAAGAAGTAAATGTCTTTGCGAAACTCTCACCGCTTCAAAAACAAAGAATTGTGACAACCTTACGCACAAATGGCCATACGGTAGGCTTCTTAGGCGATGGTATTAACGATGCTCCAGCGATGAAGGCTGCGGACATTGGTATTAGTGTCGATACAGCAGTTGATATTGCCAAAGAATCTAGTGAGGTTATCTTACTTGAAAAAGATTTACTCGTACTCGAAAAAGCAATCATTGAAGGGCGTAAAACATATGCAAACATGATGAAATACATTAAGATGACAGCCTCAAGTAACTTTTGAAATGTCTTCTCAGTACTTATTGCGAGCTACTTCCTCCCCTTCTTACCGATGCAATCATTGCATTTAATTTTATTAAACTTAATTTATGATATTACGTGTATTGCGATCATTTGGGATAATGTTGA
>JAAZDN010000015.1 GCA_012512805.1 Erysipelothrix sp.
AGAAATTCAACAAGATCTTCAATCATCAATTTCATACTCAGGTGGAAACTCACTTGCTTCACTTCGCGAAGTTGACTATGTTATCGTTAAAGGATCAATCTTTAACGGAGACAGATAATATTTAAAGGCCCTCAAATTGAAGGCCTTTTTTTATATCTTAAGGTAATTTAAAAGGAAAGATAAAAAATCTTTCCTTTTAAACATATAAGTTATATTGTGTTGTTATTGTATTTTTTTACTTAGCAACATTAAATGAATGAGAAAGTCCTCATATAAAGGCGCAAGCTGTTGATCGTTTAGTTTTGCTGTATTGTTTTTAATGACAGTCTGTTCACGTTCTGGATCATATACTGGAAGTTGGTGTTTCTTTTTATACTCACCAATTCTTTTTGAAACGTCCATTCGTTTCTCAAAGAGTTCACGCATTTGTGCATCAATTTCATTTATTTCTTTTCGTAGTTTTTCCATATGTATCACCATGTGTATCATAGCATAAATAAGTAAAATCTTCTCACAGACTTGATTGCGAGCACAGGTAGATTAGTGTATGATTAAGGTATGAAAAATAAAATAACAGTAGAAGATTTAAATAGGAGCTATGATATTATCATAGAGAATAACAGTATCACAAACTTATCATCTTTTTTTGATGTAAGAAAACAAATGGTTCTAATTAGTGATGAAAATGTATATGATCATTATGGTGATCTTGTGAGTGATCAACTTAATGATCCCTTAATCATTGTCATTGAACCGGGTGAAAACAATAAGTCCTTTGAAAATGTTGAAGGCATTATTTCGGAAATGTTGGATGCAAATATTAGTCGTGATGCTACGATTATTGCCTTAGGTGGTGGTGTCGTTGGTGATCTTGCGGGCTTTATCGCAAGTATTTATATGCGTGGTATTGACTACATTAACATTCCAACATCAACACTTGCACAGATTGACAGTAGTGTTGGAAGTAAGGTTGCGATTAATGTGGTAAATAGAAAAAATAGTGTTGGAAGTTTTTATGATCCAAAACTTGTACTTATCGATCCATTAGTATGTGGAAGTCTTCCCTTTGAACATTATTATGCAGGCTTAGTTGAAGCCGTTAAGATTGGAATCACAAGTAATGAGCACTTGTTAAAGCTGCTGCTTAAAAGCACGAGCATTGATGCCTATCCACAACTTGTGATGGAGGCAATAAAAACTAAACTTGAGCTTGTTAAAGCGGATAAGTATGATCATGGAGCACGTCAAATTTTAAACTTTGGCCATACCTTAGCCCATGCCCTTGAAATTGAAAAGGGACTTATTCATGGTGAAGCCGTCATATACGGAATGGCCCTTGATCATACATCAAAAGACATTCAAGACATCATTGAAACATTTAAACAACGGTTTAACTTTAATCAAGAACTTACCTTAAATACAAACATTCTCAACAATCTTTATCATGATAAAAAACGTGTGAATGAATCGATAAACTTAGTTGTCGTTGATGAGGTTGGAAAGGGAACATTGAAAGCCTATAGTTTGGATGACATAAAGGAGCGATGTGAACATGTATACGCTTGGGAATAATCTTACGATCACAATCTTTGGTGCCTCACATGATGCACAAATGGGCGTCACAATCAATGGCTTAGGCCATGGTTTAAAACTTGATCTAGAACAACTTGATAAGGATTTATTAGCACGAAGACCAAAACGTCCAAGTGAAACAGCACGGGTTGAAGCGGATGAGTATGAGATTGTGAGTGGCTACTATAATGGATATACAACGGGTACACCCCTGACCTTTATTGTCAAAAATAAGGATGTAAACAGCAAGAGTTATGATCATTTGCGTGATGTCTATCGTCCATCACATGCGGACTATCCGGCAGATGTACACTATGAAGGCTATAATGATCCACGGGGTGGTGGGATGTTTTCTGGTCGACTCACCGTCTTATTTGTCATTGCGGGATCGCTTGCGAAAAGTTTATTAGAACAATGTAATGTTAAAATCATTACTCGAATTAAACAGGTGAAAGATCAGATAGATTCTTCCTTTTCAAATAATTTTGATGAGGATGTAAGACGTATTAAAAATCGTGATCTTGCGGTCTTATCCGATGACTTTGAACAGTTTGTTAAGAAAGAAATACATCAAGTAAAACTGATGAACAATAGTCTAGGTGCCATTCTTGAAAGTAAGGTTGTGGGTGTTAAGGTTGGCTTGGGTGAGCCCTACTTTAATAAGTTAGATAGTAAACTTGCACAATACATTATGAGTATTGGCGCAATAAAAGGTGTCTCATTTGGAGATGGATTTGATTTTGTACATCATTTAGGCAGTCAAGTCTTAGATGAATATGAAGTGGTTGATCATAAGATTCAACTGTTAGCCAATCATAATGGGGGAATAGTGGGGGGTCTAAGTACGGGAGCACCGATAATCATTAATACGATCGTGAAACCAACACCATCAATTAATCTTGATGTTAAAACAGTATCAAAATCAAAACATGAAAACATCATCCATCAAACAAAGGGGCGCCACGATAGTAGTATCTTTACACGGATCCCCATTGTGCTTGATTGCATGATTGCCTTAGCAATACTTGATCTTTATTGTAAGGACAATGCCTTAGATGCACTTCGAGGTGAAAAGTAATGTTTGGACTTGTAGGACATAATATAAGTTATACCTTCTCACCAGAGATTCATCAAGCGCTCGGTTACACCTATAAAGTTTTTGATATGAATGAAGATGAACTGGATATCTTTATGAAGGCTAGAAATTTTAATGGCTTGAATGTTACCATCCCTTATAAACAAAAAATCATTGAATACTGTGATGAACTGGATGAGAGTGCCAAAGCGTTACAGGTTGTAAATACGATTGTGAATATTGACGGGAAGTTAATAGGATACAATACCGATACACGTGGTTTTAAGTTTGCCCTTGATCATTACAATGTTCAGATCAAAGATAAAAAAGTACTTATTCTTGGTAGTGGAAGTACATCACAAAGCATTACAAGTATTTTAGAAACATATGATCCAAAGATCATTGCGTGCATGTCACGTAAAGGTGATCTGACCTATGATCATGTCCACGCTGTGATTGATTATGAAATCATCATCAATACAACACCTGTTGGTGTTTTTCCACATCTTAATGAATCTGCACTTGATTTAAAACCATTTAAACAACTAGAGCAGATTATTGATGTTATTTATAATCCGCTACGAACACAACTTGTATCAGTGGCCATATCACAACATATTCCTGCCTATGGAGGATTAATGATGTTGGTTGCACAGGCGGTATTTAGTAGTGAAATCTTCTTTAATAAAACAGTGGATAAACGTAAGATTGTCGATGTTTTTAATCAACTCTTAAAACAAAAAGAAAACATTGTCTTAATTGGTATGCCAGCTGCAGGTAAGAGTAGTCTTGCGAAACGATTGAGTGAAAAAATGAACCGTGATTTTTTTGATGTTGATGCATGTATTGAAGAAAAAACAGGGCAACCGATTTCCTCAATATTTGAGCAATATGGTGAGAGCCACTTTCGAAAACTTGAAAGTGAAGTTATTTCAGACTTATCATTAAAACAAGGCATCATTATTGCGACGGGTGGCGGCAGTATTTTAAATGATCAAAATGTGAAGTCCTTAAAACAAAATGGAATACTCTACTTTGTTGATCGTGATCTTGATGCACTAAAGATTGAAGCCCACCGTCCCTTAGCGCGTAATAAGTCAGCACTTCAAGCATTGTATACCGAACGTTATCCGCACTATCAAAGTGCAATGGATACACTGATCGATAATAATAAAACATTGGATGATGCAACAGCGGCCATCATCAAGGAGCATCTATGCGCATCTTAATTATAAATGGTCCCAACATTAATATGATTGGACAACGAGAACCGGATATTTATGGTCATCATACGTATCTGGATTTAGAACAGCTTGTCGAAGCTTATGCAAAAAAGAATGATCTTGAAGTTAAGATGGTTCAGTCGAACTATGAAGGTGAACTGGTATCCATCATTCAAGATGGATATGGTACTTATGATTACTACATTATTAATCCAGCGGCCTATACACATACGAGCGTTGCGATACTCGATGCCTTATTGGCTGTAAATATTCCAACGATAGAAGTTCATTTAAGTGAACCACTAGAGCGTGAATCTTTTCGCCATGTGAACCTTATTGAAAGTGCAACGATTAAGCGCTTTGCAAAGCATGGCATTCAGGGATACATTATGGCACTTGAATATATTGGAACCTTAGAATGATGAACATTAAAATATATCCATCCGAATCTAAGGGAAGTATAAATGGTATTTCAAGTAAGAGCTATGCCCATCGTTTTCTCATTGCAGCAGCACTTTCTTCTGGAGTATCAACACTTGATAATGTCATCTTAAATGATGATATACTGCGTACCATTGAAGGCTTAAAGGTACTGGGAGCACAATTTGTTATTTTTGATCATACGATTCGTATTCATGGTATCGATTTAAAGAAGAGACATGAACACGTGGTAATCAATGCTCATGAATCAGGCTCAACACTACGATTTCTCATTCCTTTAGCCTCACACCTAAGTGCTTCGACAACATTTAGGGGCAGTGAGACACTCTTAAAACGCCCCTTAAGTGTTTATGAAAAATTATATAAAGAACATGATATTCAATTTGAAATGATTGATCAAGACTTACACCTAGGATCATTTCCAAGGCAAACACAATATCGTATAAGTGGGGCAGTGAGTTCCCAATTTATTAGTGGACTCTTATTTGTTTTTCCCTTATTAGATTATTCTAGTGAACTTATCATTGTCGATCACATTGCATCAAAGCCCTATGTCGATTTAACACTTTCAATCATGGAAAAATTTGGACTGACTGTAATTGAAAAGGACAATACTTATTTTGTTGAAAAGAATCAATCGTATAAGCCAATCCATGAATACTGTGAGAATGATTTTTCACAGGCAGCCTTTTTTGCAATCCTAGGTGCGATTAATCATGAGGTAAGCTTAAGTGGTTTATCACTACAATCGAAACAAGGGGATAAACAATTCATTTCTGATCTTCAACACTTAGGTGTAAATATTGAGATTGATGAGCTGATTACAATCTTTAAGAGCTCGATTAAAAGTGGAACGATCGATTTAGAAGCAACACCTGATCTTGGACCGATCTACTTTGTCTTAGCCTTATTTAGTGAAGAACAGATTGTCTTTACAAATACAAAACGTTTAGCCATTAAAGAATCCAATCGTGTTGAAGCAATGCGGATAGAGCTTGAGAAAATTGGAGCGACAATGATCGTTTCTGATAATCAAGTTATTGTGAAACGATTAGAGCATCCAATTTATACAGAATGTTTTAATACCCACAATGATCATCGCATCGCAATGGCCTTATCCATATTAGCAACTACGCTACCATGGCCAACAATTATAAACAATGCGGACTGTGTGAACAAGTCCTATCCTGACTTTTTTAAGCACTTAAGAAGCTTAAATATACACCTTGAAGAACTATGAAGATAGTTCTTTTATTATTGTGTGACGCTTAGTACTTGACAGTATACAGTAGTAGGTGTAATATAGTAGTCGTGAGGGAGGTACTATGAACACTCAATTTAAAAGAGGGGTTTTGGAACTTGTGGTCTTATTGACGATAAAAAAAGAAGACATGTATGGCTATCAACTTGTAAATGAAGTAAATACCGTCATCAGCGTTAATGAAGGAACGATCTATCCACTACTCCGTCGTTTAACAAACGAAAAGTATTTCGAAACATATTTAAGAGAATCAAATGAAGGTCCACCACGTAAATATTACCGGCTCTCAGTAGCAGGTCTAAATTATACTGAAGAACTACTATCTGAGTGGAAAAGCTTTGTTGAAAGTGTTAATACATTTATAAAGGAGGGACACAATGAATAAAATAAAATTTGAACAGTACTTGCGTGAGCACTTAAGCGTCTTACAACATTCTGAGATTGATGAGATTGTCCAAGAGTATTTGCAACATATCGATTTAAAGGTATTAGAAGGCGTCAGTGAAGAAGAAGCCATAAAGCAATTTGGTGATCTCAATGAACTTATTGATGAAATCTTAGCGGCATATAAAATTAATCCACAGGAACAATCATTCAATCGTTTTGAATCTAAGGTAAAGTTTTATTTAAATAAAGTGATGAACTACATCAACGATCTAGCATCTTCATTTTTAAACATGAATGCTCGAGAGATCATTAACTTAGTCATTCAGTTTGTTGTATTACTCGTCCTTTTAGCAATCGTTAACGACATTATTGGTAACATCTTTTCTCGCATTGAATATACATTCTATTTTAGCCCCCATCTTATTACGGGAATCATAAGATTTATTATTCGCCTAGTAAGTATTGTCTTAACTTCATCCTTATCACTTATTGTCCTCTATTGGTTTGCCCAAGAACGCATTATTAAGATCTATTTTAATGAGGAACGTGCTCCACAAACAAATACGAAAAGTACTGATCCAGAGTACAGTGATACAAAAAAGTCTGAACAAAAGACATATGCAGCCCAAGATCCAATCCATAAACAAGCGATTCATAAAGAAAAAAATACAGGATTTGATCGACAACTGTACAATGTTGTCCTCTTTATCGCAAAAGTGATGGTCTGGTGTTTACTCATTCCACTCATTGTCTTAAATGTAATCTTTCTAAATGGATATATTTATCTAATCTATGCAACACTGAATGATTTTGGAAGTGTAGGTTTGATTTTAATTGGTACTGGTGTGGGACTCTTAAGCTTTAGTCTCATGCTGAGTTTGATAAAATTTGTCGGAGGTAAAAAAGATGAAAAGTAAAATATTAATAATCATGTTCGCAATGGCCTTTATTGTTACAGGTAGCTTTGTCTTTGCTTCAGAAATTAATGAGTATGAACTGTATGATCTCACTAAAAATGAACTCAATATCAATTTAAATCAAAATCGTGTTGAGATTGATATTACTGACATCGAAAATGATATTCATTTCTTCTCTGACTATGGAAATTTATCAAACATTATCATAAAAGAAGATGAAAACCAAAAAGAAGGTTTACTCGATATTAACATTATCAGCTTACCGCAATTTGGCTTTATAAGTTGTGATATTGAACTCCTCAGTGGACATGAAGCACAGGCTTACTTAAATGATAATGCATATTGGATGCATAAGTTAAACATGCTCGATGGTAGTCGGATGCCCATGCAATCACGCTATGTTGATCGTGAATTTAACGGTACACTCGCAAGTATACTCTGTCATCATCAATCACAGTACAACGGCTTTTGGTCACTACGAGATCTTCCAATCAAAGATATGCTTAAACGAAAACAAGTCCCATTTAGTCTTGCAACGATTGAAATCACCATCAATCCAAGTGATAGTGGACGCATAAAATAAACACTCAAGGTTAAATGTCTCGGCACTTAACCTTTTTTTGTTTGAAGATAAAGGTTTATCGTCCTTTATTTCACAATAAACTCTATGAATCGAATAAAAAACCTCATAAGTCCTATTATTATTATGGTACCATACAGTAAATGAGGAGGATTAGAATATGACAAGCAAATATTAAAGAATTATTATTGCGTTATTGATTGTTGTATTAGGATTTATTGAATTATGGCCAAATGATGGACCTGAATTTATCTTTATCCGAACTGCTACAATTGTTGTGGGACTCTTATCACTCAGTGATGTATTAAAATCAAAAGAATAATTGAATCTAAGATGATATCACATTGTTAAGTGTGTTATCATCTTTTTAAATGTTTGAATCACCTTTGTTACATTTTTGATGATCCAAAAATAAAGTTTAAATACTCAACGATATATGGACCTCTTCCCAAAAAGCTATGAATATAAGGTATAATGTAGCGAGAGAGGTGAATGATGATACTCGTTGAAGTCTTAATTCAATATGGCTCTTATCATGTTGATAAGAGTTATACATACGTTAGTGATGATCATACAATTCAAACAGGAATGCGCGTTTTAGTACCCTTTAATGGACGTGATATTGTAGGAATTGTTTTAAACGTGATTGAAAGTGACTTAAGTTTTGAAGACTATCAAGCAAAGCAAGACTTTGTTGTCTTAAGCATTTCAAAAGTTTTAGATGACTATGTCATTTTAAATGAAGAACTTTTAAAACTGGGTGAGGTCATGCAAAGACAAACGATATCACCACTTATTAATTGTTACTCCGCAATGCTTCCATCAAAACTCAAACCAAAATATAATAAGATTCAGATTAAGATGGAAAATATCATTCAATACAATCAAAAGCCACACAAATTTACAACACTTCAACAAGAAGCTATCGACTATCTAAATGGTGAAGATGAAGTGTTAGAAACGGATTTTAGAAAGAAATTTAGTGCAGATTTACTTAGTCGATTAAAAGGCTATGGTGTGATTAATACTATTCAGCGTGAAGTACGCTATACGCCAGAAGATTTAGAAACCTTTAAACCCCTAACACTAACCGATGATCAACAAGCAGTTTATGATGAGTTTTTAGAGAGTAGTGATCAAAACTATTTACTCCATGGTATTACCGGATCAGGTAAGACGGAAATCTATTTACAACTTGCTGAAGCAATGATTCGTGAAGATAAGGAAGTGCTACTTTTAGTGCCTGAAATATCGTTAACACCACAGATGATCAAAAGTGTCCAACGACGCTTTGGTGATACGGTCGCAATCTATCATTCGCATTTAAATGATCAAGAGAAGTATGAACAATATCAACGTGTTAATGAGAAGAAAGTGAAGATTGTTGTTGGGACACGCAGTAGTATTTTTATGCCCTTTACAAACATTGGACTTATTATCTTAGATGAGGAACATGATAAGTCATACAAACAATCCTCATCACCACGTTATCATGCTCGTGATATTGCACTATGGCGGGCAGAGCATCATGGTGCAAAGGTCCTTTTAGCAAGTGCAACTCCAGCGCTTGAAAGTTATGCTCGTGCTATAAAAGGACACTATCATTTACTGGAACTCCCCCATAAAATAGGAAAGAATCAAATCATTCCATATAAGATTATTGATACCCAAAAAACCTTATACCATGGTGGATCAAACATTATTACCCGTCCCTTATATGAGGCGATTGTTGAGCGTTTAGAAAAGAAACAACAGGTTGTGATCTTACTGAATCGTCGTGGTTATGCACCAATCTTTACGTGTGCGAACTGTTTTGAAGTGAAGATGTGTAAAAACTGTGACATTTCAATGAGTTATCACCGAAGTGATCATCAACTTGTCTGTCATATGTGTGGCGTTATTGAA
>JAAZDN010000016.1 GCA_012512805.1 Erysipelothrix sp.
AAAGTAGTGTATGAAGTCTTTGATGGAATGATCGTCCGCGGTACAGATTTAGAACTTAAAATCGCATCAAAATTTTCACACAACATTAAAACTGAACGTACGGAATAATTATGGAAGATATACCCTATGAAGAAGAATTTCAAATCTCAGACCGTGTTGAAGCCAATCAATCAATTATTCATATATTAGGGAGCCAAGGGAAGAAAGAAATCGAAATCATAACGAAGTATACAGATGGTAAAGAAGCTTCAAAGGAAATGATTGAAACCATTCTCATTAAACCAATAAATCAAATTACATTAATAGGAAAAGATAATAAAGATAAGGACGAAAAGATGAATTAAACCCCTATAAATGTGTTGGATTTCATCAAAAAAGACACAATATTTAAACATAAAGATACTATAAAGCGTTTTCAGTTGAAATATAACTTCAATAGTGAAATAATTATGCATTTTTGCTTATAAATGTTATAATATCTAGCGTAGGAGTGATTTTATGGATAAGATAGATAACATGGAAAATATTTCAGAAGAAACTGAAGTAAAAGAAAGTCTTGAGGAAGTTGTAGAAACAACAGAAACAAGCGAAGAAGTAGTAAGTGCGGAAGAAGTAGAAACTGATGCAAAAAAGGTTGCGCCAAGAAGAAATAATCGACAACCATCTTATCGATCAAATAGACAATTTGGTTGGGAAAGTTTAGATACAGTTCAGGATGATCGTAAAAACGAATTAATCCAAGAAGTATTTGACTTACAAGGTGATGATAACAAAGATAAAATTGATGAAATTCGTGATGAATGGAATCAAATTCATGTGGTTGGAACAGACGATCGTTTAGAAACTCGTTTTGAACGTGCTCTAGAACGTCATACAGCATCTAAAGAAGCAATTGATGAAGCAATTGCTCGTAAAACTGAATTATTAACACAAGCAGAAGAAATGAAAGATTCAACACGCTGGAATAAAACAGCAGAAAAATACAAAGAATTACAAGGTTTATGGCGCGACTCAGGTTGGGCTGGAGAACCTGAAAATGATGAATTATGGGAAAAATTCCAAAAAGTCAACGATTATTTCTTTGGAAAACGTAAAGAACACTTTGATAATCGTGTTCAAAGAATTGAAGAAGCAGCAGTTATTAAAGCTGAACTTGTTGAAAAAGCAAATGAATACCGTGAAAGTGAAGATTGGAAAGCAACTTCAGCAGTCATGCACAGTTTAATGGAAGACTGGAAAAAAGCTGGATTCGCTGGTCGTGGAACTGATGATCAATTATGGGAACAATTCAACGAAGCACGTCAAGTCTTCTTTGGACGTCAAAACGATCACTTTGAAGCACTTCGTCAAGATCAAAAAGTTGCCTTTGATGTTAAGACACAACTTGTTGAACGCGCAGAAGCTTTAAAAGATTCAAACGACTTAGAAGAAACTCGTGTTGAAATGGAAACATTAATGGACGAATGGCGTGAGGCTGGATACAGTGGACGTAAATATGATAACCAACTATGGACATCATTCCAAGGAGCTCGTGATCATTTCTATAAACGACTTCATTCACAAAATACTGTGAGTACAGCAAACCGTTTAGAAGAAGTTGAAACAGAACTTGAAAACATTAACGCACAAATTGATAGTTTAGAATTACTAAACGAAACAATCATTGCGAAATACGATAACGTCTTATCACGTTCATTACCTTCAGAAGATCATGATAGTTATGAATCTGAACATGAAGCACGTGAAAAAGAATTGGCTGAATTACAAGGATATATTGCAAATAACAATAAATCAATCAACGATCACTTTGATACTTTAGATCGTTTAAATGCTGAATTAAATAAATTAAATCGTTAAAACATGAAACTGTAATTAGAAAACTCTAGTTACAGTTTTTTTCTATGACGAATTTGTAAGCATAAGTCTGCTTAGTTTTGCTATAATGAAGATGAGGTGATTTGATGCAAACCATATTAATCGTAGAAGATGAAGAAGTAATCCGTTTAGGATTAGAATATATATTAAAGCAGGAAGGCTTTAGTGTTGTCGTTGCTCCAGATGGATTGGAAGCCATTGATATTTTTAATGAACATCCAGAAATTGATTTAATCTTACTTGATTTAAACTTACCAGATATTCACGGCTACAATGTCTTAGAGAGTGTTCGTGCTCAAAAAGAAACGCCAGTCATTATACTCAGTGCAGTTGATCTTGAAACATCGATTGTCCAAGGTCTAGATATGGGTGCTGATGACTACATTATGAAACCATTTAAAACACGTGAACTTATATCTCGCATCAATTCAGTTTTACGTCGTCACAATCGAGCAAACAGCAACATCATAAACTTACAAAATTTAACGATTGATATTAATCAAGGTAAGGTTTTTAAAAATGGTGTCGATGTATTTTTATCAACCTTAGAATATAAAATATTACTCATGCTTGCTTTAAATCCAAATGAAGTCTTCTCACGTGATCAAATCTTATCGAATATTTGGGATATTGATGAGGCATACGTTTTTGATAATACCTTATCCGTCTATATTAAACGTGTTCGTGAGAAAATTGAAGATGACTATTCAAATCCAAAAATTATCATTACCGTTCGTGGTAAGGGATATATGATAGAGGAATACAATGACAAGTAATCATTTAAAAAAACTTGTGATCTTTCATGTCTTTGTACTTATTGGATCTTTAATTGTTACAAATGTTGGAATTAGAATCGTTCAAGATCAATATCGAAGTGAGTATATTTATGCTAAAAAACAACTTCTACTCAATGTCATTGAAGTTGAAGAAATCAATGATGATAATATTATTGAGATTGTGACAAGCTATGAGTATGATCCTGAAAAAGTAGAAGCAATGTTGGCAGCAATGAACTTTGAAACAGTGGAAGAGTTTCGTAACTTTGTACAACTTAATGACACAAACAAACTCATGAGTACTATGAGTTATTTTATCATTGTCATGATCAATCTCATTCTCTTTGTCTTTACGATGTATAAATATTTAAGGGATCGACATCGACTGCTTGAAATTACCAAATACTTAGTATCAGTACAAAATAATGACTTTAGTATGGAAATTAAAGAATATGATGATTCACCGATTGCCCTCATTAAAAATGAAATATTTAAGATTACAAATAAACTACAAACCTTAAATGAGTATTCAATTTTTGAAAAGAAAAATCTGGAAAAGACACTTTCAGACATTTCACATCAGTTAAAAACACCCTTAACAAGTCTTTTTATTATTAATTCAGTACTTGAAGATACGACGGATGAGAACTTAAAGAAAGAATACTTAAAAAAGAATCAACAACAACTTGAAAAAATTGAGTGGCTTGTTCAATCGCTGTTACGCATGAGTCAAATTGATAGTGGAACGATCATCTTTCAAAAGGAAGATTTAAAGGTGTTGGATTTAATTGAAGCTGCAAGTAGTGATCATTTGATTCCAATGGAGTTAAAAGACATTCATTTAGACATTAACTGTGATTCTTCCTTACAATTAAGTGGCGATAAAAGATGGACTGTTGAAGCCTTATCAAACATCATTAAAAACGCAATTGAACATACACCAGTTGGTGGTAAGATTAAAATTAGTGCCTTTGCCAATAGTTTTAGAACCGCAATTGTTGTTGAGGATAATGGCGTAGGAATTGCTGAGAGTGAAATTGGAAATATCTTCAAACGCTTTTATCGCAAGAAAAAAGATGGAGAAGGCATTGGAATTGGACTCAACTTATCCAAGATGATCATGACGAGTCAAAATGGTGACATTCGCGTTTCAAGCACCTTAAATGTAGGTACAGAATTTACCTTTATTTTTAATAAATGACTTAGTGACAAAAATGTAATGACAATGTCACACATTGATGAACCTTTGTTCATATAATATACATAGAAAGTAGGTAAATTATGAACATATTAGAAGTTAAAAACCTTTCAAAAATTTATGGTATTGGAGCAACAGCAGTTAAAGCTCTTGATGATGTATCATTTTCAGTAGAAAATGGGGAGTTTATCGCAATTGTAGGAGCAAGTGGGAGTGGTAAGTCAACACTACTACATATACTAGGTGGTGTAGATCGTCCAACAAGTGGAAGTGTTATTGTTGATAATCAAGAAATACATAAGTTATCTGATAAAAACTTGGCTGTTTTTCGCCGTCGTGAAATCGGTTTAATTTATCAGTTCTACAATCTTATCCCAGTTTTAGACGTTATTGAAAACATTACCTTACCGATTCAATTGGACGGTAAAATGGTCGATAAGAACTACTTAAATGAACTTGTTGAAAACTTAAAATTAGAAGATCGTAAAAAACATCTTCCTAATGAACTTTCTGGTGGTCAACAACAACGGGTCTCCATTGGTCGTGCCCTCATTAATCGTCCAAGTCTACTCTTAGCAGATGAGCCAACAGGAAACTTAGACAGTGTAGCATCCGAAGAAATTATGGGACTGTTAAGTGAGTCCAATCGTATTTATAAACAAACAATTATTATGATTACACATGATCGAAATCTTGCGAATTATGCCCAACGTATTATCACCATTACGGACGGAAAGATTGCGAGTGACATCATCAATAAGGATCGCATCTAATGAAGATTCTTTCTAAACTTACACTTAAGCATCTAAAATTAAATCGAAAACGGGCCATCGTAACGGTTGTGGGGATTATGCTTTCAACCGCAATGATGTTAACGATAGGAATGATGTTCTCATCCTTATCAGGTTCAATTAAACAAGATGCTATTCGTAAATATGGTGATTATCATACAGCCTTTAGAATGCTTGAAAAGGGCAATATGAACAAACTTATAAATCAAGACAGCGTTGAAAGTTACTATGCCTCACGCTTACTTGGAACACAGATGGTCGATGATCGTTTTGTAACAATCAATGAAGCCGATGATCTGCGATTTGATCAATTTACAATTACTAAGGGTCGACTTCCAGAAAACGACAAAGAAATCATTGTCGATCAAACGTATTTAAATGCCAATCCGGATGTGAAACTTGATGATGTCGTACCGTTGGAATTTGGAAATATGCATGCAATTATTAATGATAAGCGCTTTGAACTTGATTACGCATCCTTCTTTGTATCAGATTATAACCACTATAATCTAAAAGAAACTGAAAACTGGAGTGAATTTGTAGGGCATATTGATGATGTCCAAACAAGAGATTACAAAATTGTAGGGGTCTATGATGACTTTGGTAGTAGTAATTATGGAACCCGACATTTCTATACCTTAAACAATAATCTTAATTTAGATGATGCGGTTGTCTTTATTAAGTTTAACGATGTGAATAGTGTGTATGAACAATCTAAAGACATCGTACATAAATATGTAAGTTCAGAAATTGTTGAAGAAAGTTATTTTGCTGAGAAAATGACGCACTATAATGAATCGCCAATTGAACTTACTGTATACAATACCCAACTCATCGTCTTTTATTCAGGATTCTCTGCCGATAATCTCAATGTATTTATGGCAGGAATGCTTATCTTTATCCTAACGATTTTATCCATAGGATCAATTATTGTGATCTACAATTCATTCGCAATCTCTGCGATTGATCGAAAACGTGAATTTGGAATTTACTCCAGTGTTGGAGCAACGGCCAAACAGATTAAAGATTCAATGTACTTTGAAGCGGTTATTTTAGGAAGTATTGGTATCATTCTCGGTATTGTTCTTGCGATCGGTACTTCAGCCTTCTTAATCAATTTAATCATTCACTATACAAAAGACTTAATGTCACTCTCAGACTCAAATATTATTATTGGCCTACACTTTGATCCGATCTTAACGATCATCCCAATCTTCTTTATGATTGTTGTGATCTACTTATCCGTACTGCTTCCCGCAAGACGTTCTGCTAAGGTCAGTGCAATTACACTCATCAGACAAAATGATGATATCAAATTAAGTCGTAATAAAATTAAATCTAACCGACTTATAAACAAGCTCTTTAAAGCAGAAGGAACACTCGCACATAAGAACATGCAACGTAATAAAAAACGTTATCGTATTACCTTATTATCCTTGGTCATGTCGGTCGTGATGTTTGTATCATTCTCAATGTTCTCAACACTCTTTGATCAAGTAGAACAATACAATTACACAACTGACTACAACTTATACGTATCATTGTATGGTGAAGAAGAGGACATGAATAAAGATTATGAACTCATCACACCATTTATTAAAGATAGTGATCATGTATTATTTAGTACTTACTATGCAAGTGTAAAAAATATGGATAAGATTATTAGTGATGATCTTTCTAAGTATTTGTTAGAGGACCTTCAATATGGTAGTTTAAAAGATTTTTCAGCAAGCTTCGTCGTCATTAATGATCAAGACTATGCAACACTTCAAGCAGACTTGGGTGCAGAGGGATATGACAAAATCGTAAAATCACGTAACAGTATGATTAACTTAAATACGAATAAAGTTCAGGCCTTACAATTTGATATTTTTAATAAAGAACGTGAAACATTAACCTTTGAATACTATGACTATATTATGGATGTTGATGACTCCATGTCTGAGGTCAAATATGATTTAACCATTGACAATATTTTCTATACACCTGAAGTATCGATAAATAATATTAAATTTTCGAATCAAAATGATGCTTCTGTAAATGTATTTTTAAGTGAGTCTGCCTTTAAGAAGATGTTGATAGACAATGGAATTAAACCTGATAAAACGGAGTCTTATTCTTCGTTTGTTAAATATAATATGCAATTGCATGCAAATGTCAAAGATCCGGCACTAACCTTAGAGGAATTTGATAATCTAAATCTAGAAAATAGCTATGCCCATTCTCCAACACTTGATTTGGCTATCATCAATAACCTCATTACACTTGTTCGAATCATCGTCTATCTCTTTATTACAATCACAACCTTAATTGGTATAACAAGTGTCTTCAATACGATTTATACGAGCATTACCTTACGTCGTCGTGAATTCGCAATGCTGCGTAGTGTAGGAATGGACAGTAGTGGATTCAACCGTATCTTAGTCTATGAAAGTATTATTCTCAGTATTAAGACGATTCTCTACTCATCACCATTCATTGGATTCTCGATCTTTATCTTTAACTGGATCACAAGAGGAGTACTCTCTGATGGTATCTTCTTAATCCCATGGCCTGCAATTTTTGTATCATTAGCAACCATCTTCTTTATCTTAATTTCAATTGCGCTTTATTCAAGTCGTAGTATTAAGACAGAGAACATCTTAGAATCACTAAGACGTGAATTAAACTAAGTTTAAACCTATCGAAAGATAGGTTTTTTCTTAATTTTGTAAGAATATCATGTATACTATGAATAAGTGAAAAAGGAAGTGTTAAGATGAGCCTTCAACAATTATTAAAAAATCGAGAGGATAATTTTCCGCGTCCCAAAATGGTTCGAAGTGACTATGTTCTTTTAGATGGATCATGGGACTTTGAAATTTCAAAAACAGATAAAATGATCGAAACCTTCTCGCAAACAATAATTGTGCCCTTTGGGCCTGAAACAAAGGCTTCAAACATTCATAAAACAGTTTATCCTGATGACTATTTGCATTATCGTCGGCATATAAACATAAAACAAGAAGATAGCTTTGAAACACTACTGCATTTTCAAGCGATCGATCAAAAATGTTGGGTTTATTTAGATGGTGTCTATCTTGGATATCATGAAGGCGGATATACATCTTTTTCCTTTGTCTTAGATTCAAACTTTAAAACGGGTACTTATGAACTGTATGTCATTGTGAATGATCAAACAGAATTAGAACCCTTTGGTCGTGGAAAACAACGTTTAAACAATACGGGCTTTATGTCATCAATATTTTATACACCCGTCAGTGGTATTTGGCAAAGTGTTTGGTTGGAGACGCGTCCAATAAAGGCGATTGAATCGGTTGATATAGAAGCTTTTTATTTAAATCGTGAACTATTAATTACAGTGAATACTAATCAAAGAATACAAGAAGTGGCAACAGTCAGTATATATGATCAAAATACACTCATACATACAGAGGTAGTAACGACAGACCAAAAACAGTCAATAAGACTTCCAGACATTAAGGCGTGGTCCACTGAAGAACCAAACTTATACGATATTGTGATTGAATATGGTGAAGATACAATTCTAACATATGTTGGTTTTCGTGATGTATCATCGCTTATGGATAAGCATGAATATAAACGAATCGCACTTAATGATACACCAATCTTTATGAATGGCGTACTAGATCAAGGCTATTGGCCAGATACACTTTTAACACCAAGGTGTGATGAAGCCTTAATCGCAGATATACACCTTGTGAAATCACTCGGTTATAATACAATGCGTAAACATGTCAAAGTTGAGATGGAGCGATTCTATTATCACTGTGATCGTATTGGAATGTATGTGTGGCAAGATATACCGAATGGTGGTGAAGATTACAAGTTTCACTTTGTTACGATATTTCCTAATATATCCGACTTTTTATCGCGACACATCAGTGATAAAAACTACAGACGGATGGGCCGTGCAAAACAAAGAAGTCGTGATATTTACAATCAAGAACTCCAAGAAATTATTACTCAACTCAAACACTATCCAAGTATCGTCGTGTGGGTTCCCTTTAATGAAGGATGGGGACAATTTGATGCGAAGGCTGCGACCCATAATATTAAAAATATTGATCAAAGCCGACTTATTAATGAGGCCTGTGGTTGGTTTGATCAAGGAGGTGGGGATATGTATTCTATTCATTCCTACTTCAAACCACTACATGTAAGACGTAGCGATCGTATTGTGGCACTAACAGAATTTGGTGGACATGCCCTTGCGATTGAGGGTCATACCTTTGGGACCAAAAACTTTGGCTACAAACAAATGGATCCCAATAAGGTTGATGAAGCATATAAAAAGATCTATGAAATAAAGGTTATTCGTAATATTAAACATGGACTATCAGCCGCAATCTTTACCCAACTTTCTGATGTCTTTAATGAGATCAATGGTTTGATTACCTTTGATCGTCAGGTCATAAAGGTTGATAAAGAAACGATAATTTCAATCAATGATAATATTAAGGATACATTTAATTCTGTAATATAGACAAAAGCCTATCGCAAGATAGGCTTTATCGTTGTTTAATATACGGTTTAATCAGTTCTAAGTCATTGGATACATTGATTGTTTTAAATTCATCAAGGTGAACAAGACCCTTTACTTTTGTCTTTTTAATGTGTTTGACTTGAGTGTAGTTCACATCCAAATGACTTGAATGCTTAACCTGTGAATAGTGGGCAGCAAGTGTAGCACCAAAGCTCAGAAGATCATCATCAATCGTATCAGATCGCAGGATAACGTGGGATCCATGATACTCACTCACATGAAACCAATAATGATGTTTTGAACTGTTCTTTAATAAATAATCATTTTGTAAGTTATTGCGTCCAACTAAGAAGCGTTGATCCTTGTAATAAATTTCCAAATAACTTGGTTTTTGATTACGGATTGGTTTATTCTGTTTTTTATCAAAAAGAAGTTTGTTGTTGATCAGTTCCATACGGATTTCTTTGGCACTTTTAATATCACCAAACGCTAACTGATCTAAGAGGAGACTGTAGTATTGAATGTTATGCTCGGCTGTTTCAATTTGAACTTTAATATGATCTAATGAATTTTTTTGTTTACGATACATCTTGTAGTAGTGTTGTGCATTCTCATTGGGTGATCGTTTAGGATCCAATTCTATCTGTACCATTTCATTTGTATTGTAGTCTACAACTTCAGTGAAATGTTCTCCCTTATGTATTTGATACATATAGGTCGTTAGTAAATCACCGGTATGTAAATGCTCTTCGTACGATTTGTTTTTATGATAATCATCATTCAAACTGACTATTTTTCGTTTGGCTTTTTTGATCTCACGTTTGAGAAACTTAGTAAGATTGTCAGTTTCTTGTTTAATTCGTTGATTCATCGTGACATCATAGTAATATTGATCAAGTCCCGCAAAGAGTTCAAGCGTTTCAAAGCTTTGATAGTCTTGTTGTAAGGGGATGATATGATAGTCAGATTTCTTATCACCCTTAGATATTGTTAAAGTCTTTGAAGATCGTAACTTATTTTGGATATTTTCAAGTGTTTGTCCATTTTGAAGTTCAGTTTTAATGACTGTTGCTAAAGCGGGGGATACACCAGAATACACTTCTGAAAGATTTGCATTAATATCAAGTGATGTTGCAATTAAGATATTCTCTTTATGAGTATTTGTGGGGTTAACATACTTTGCCCCAGGAACAATGGCCTTTGTCTCACTTACAAGCGGTGAAATCCGTTTGGCACTATCAATAATGATATCATTTTCATGTGTTAGAATCGTATTGGAGTAGCGTCCGAGTAATTCAAGGTAGAGATGATAGATCACCTTATCGCCGATACTGTTATGATTCTCAATCGTTAAACAAAGGATACGATCATGTTCAAATTGTTTAATGTCTAAGATGAGTCCATTGATTAAATACTTGCGTAAAACCATAATAAAGTTCTCTGGCTCTTGATCATGCTCATAATTTCGATATGTAATTTGAATACGGTTTGCATTTGCATCATTACTGATTAAAAGTCTTTGATTTTTTAATTTCGTATGAATATTAATAAGAATTTCATTTTTCCCAACACTGTATATTTTGTTTATACGCATTGGTAAATAAGGGTGTAAATTATCGACAATACTGTTTAATAAGATGCCGTCTAGTGCCATAGAAACCACTTCCTTTAGGTGAGTATATTATATCAAATTGTCGTCGTATCTAACGAGTGAAGTGTGAATAAAAGTTTAAATTAAAGGACATTGTGTCCTCTAATGTCTAAATTTTATATTATTTAGGAATTAACAGCGTTTACAATTATGTTCTGATTGACTTTACTCCTTATATTATATAGAATATTTAAAAGGAGATTATATGAAAAAGGGACTATTAATAATATACAGTGGACCATCTGGGGTAGGCAAAGGTACTGTTCGTGAACATTTCATGCATGATGAGCAATTAAACTTAATGTATTCAATTTCAATGACAACCCGTAAACCGCGTAAGGATGAAGTATTAGATCAAGATTATTTCTTTGTGAGCGAAGATGAGTTTAAGAATGCAATTGACCATAATGAATTGTTGGAATATGCATCATTTGTTGGCAATTACTATGGAACGCCAAAGGCTTATGTGGAAGCCAAGCGTAATGAAGGCTATAATGTTATTTTAGAAATTGAAGTTGAAGGTGCACGTCAAATTATGAAAAATAGTGATGATCATCTATCAATCTTTTTACTTCCGCCAAGTATGCAAGAACTTGAAAATAGAATTAGAAATCGTAAAACAGAACCTGAAGAAATCATTCAAAAACGCTTAAATAAGGCAATGAGTGAGCTTGATGTTCAAAAGGAATACGATTATATAATTTGTAATACAACGCCAGAACAGGCAGCAGAAGAAATTAGAGCAATTATTAAGAATAATCTCTAGTGTTTACAAATGTTAAAAACAGTGTTAGACTAATACAAACGAAGATCGGGCTAATTTTAGTGAAAATTTAAGAGAGTCTTTAAATGGTGAGAAAAGATATTGAAGCTAAAAGTGTCACCCAGGAGTGTTTTATTGAATAAAGTAGATAGAAACGTTAATCAGCGTTATTGATTTGAGTGAACATATTTTTAATATGTTAATTAAGGTGGTAACGCGTTATTGACGTCCTTTTGGTAGGACGTTTTTTTATTGGAGGAAACAGAATGAAACAATTAAAAGCAAAATATGACTTTAAAGCGATTGAAGAAAATCGCTATCAAGATTGGCTAAAAGCCGATACCTTTAAAGCTGAAGGTAGTGACTCAGCGAAAATGCCATACAGTGTAATGATACCACCCCCAAATGTTACGGGGATTTTACACTTAGGCCATGCTTGGGATAATACAATCCAAGATATTTTAATTCGTCATAAACACTTAAATAATTTTGATACCTTATACCTTCCGGGTATGGATCATGCCGGAATCGCAACACAAGCAGTCGTTGTTGATCGTTTACGCAAGTCGGGTATTAATCACTATGAACTTGGCCGTAAGAAATTCCAAGAAAAAGCCTTTGAGTGGAAGGATGAATATGCTGCGATTATTCGTGAACAATGGGAAAGTTTAGGCTTGGCACTCGATTATTCTCGTGAGAAATTCACCTTAGAACAATCCTTTAGCGATGCTGTTAAGAAGGTATTTGTTAAGCTTTATAACGATGATCTACTTTATCGTGGTGAACGTATTATTAATTGGGATGTTGAAGCACAAACTGCACTCAGTAATATTGAAGTTGAACATAAGGATATTCAAGGTAAGATGTATACATTTAAATATCGTTTCCCTGATAGTGACGAATACTTAGAAGTCGCAACAACACGCCCAGAAACAATGTTTGGAGACGTTTGTATCGTTGTTAATCCAGAAGATGAGCGTTATTTAGATGTTATCGGAAAATTGGTTATTAACCCAGCAAACAATGATCTTATCCCAATTATTGCGGATGATTATGTTGAACTGGACTTTGGTACTGGGGCTATGAAATGTACACCAGCCCATGATCCTAATGACTTTGAAATAGGACAACGTCACAATTTAGAACTTGTGAACTGTATGAATAAAAATGGGACAATGAATGACTTAGCCCTACAATTTGCAGGACTCGAACGCTTTGAAGCTCGTAAACAACTCGTTGCCTATTTAGAAGAAAATGATAACGTTGTTAAGATTGAAGAACATTTACACCAGGTTGGACATTCTGAACGTACCGGTGTTATTGTTGAACCTTATTTATCAATGCAATGGTTTGTCCGTATGCAACCTCTAGCTGAAGCGGTCTTAAAAGATCAAGAAGATCCAGAAACTAAAATTAACTTTTATCCAAAACGATTTGAGAACACACTTCAAAACTGGCTCGTTAATATTGAAGACTGGACAATCTCCCGCCAAATTTGGTGGGGACATGAAATTCCAGCCTACTATCATAAGGAGACAGGCGAGGTATATGTTGCGGAAACTCCACCAGAAAATATTGATGACTACATTCAAGATCCAGATGTATTAGATACATGGTTCTCAAGTGCACTATGGCCATTTGCGACACTTGGATGGCCCGAAGAAACATCTGACTTAGAACATTACTTCCCAAATGGTGCCCTTGTAACCGGATATGATATTATCTTCTTCTGGGTTGCACGTATGGCCTTTATGTCAAAATACTTAATGAAAGAACGTCCGTTTAAGGATGTTGTTATTCATGGTTTAATCCGTGATATTAATGGGGTTAAGATGAGTAAGTCATTAGGTAACGGTGTCAATCCAATGGATGTAATCGCAGAATATGGTATTGATGCACTACGCTTCTTCCTTGCAACAAATTCAACACCAGGTCAAGATATTCGTTACAATGAAACAAAGGTTGTAGCAGCAAGTAACTTTATTAATAAGTTATACAATGCATCACGCTTTGTAATGATGAATCTTGAAGACATTGAAATTACAGATGTTAAGGATGAGGACTATTCACTTGCGGATATGTGGATATTAAATCGCTTCAATGAAACAATAAAAGAAGTCAATAACAATATGGATACGTATGAATATGCGAATGCAGGAAATGCAATCTATCACTTTGTTTGGAATGACTTCTGTGATTATTATATTGAACTTTCAAAAGCAGGTTTAAATTCAGAAGATGCTAAGGTTAAAAATGCAACAGCACATACCTTAAATAAAATCTTAAAAGAAATTCTTGTTATGTTACATCCATTTATTCCATTTGTTACTGATGAAATTTATGATGTACTTACACAGGAAAAGATCTACGATGCACAGTGGCCACAGGCTGTTTCTAACATTAATGAAGAAGCTGTTAAACGTATGGAACAACTCATTGAAATGATTAAAGTTGTCCGTGAACTTCGTGTAGAGTACAACATTAAACCATCATTAAACCTTGATCTAAATGCTACGAACTTTAATAATGAGGCACTTGAATTTAGTGAACTTGAAAAAGCGATGCTTTATAATTTAGCACGAATGACACCAATCATGAATATTAAGGGAGAAGTCATTTCTCGCGTTACAAGCTTTGGTAGTTTAAATGTCTTAGCGAGTGATATTATTAATGAAGAAGCTGAAATTCAAAAGTTAAATGTTGAAATAGAACGTCTTAACAATGAAATTAAACGATCACAAAATATGTTAGCGAATGAAAACTTCACTAAGAAGGCTCCTGAAGCTAAGGTTCAAGTTGAACGTGATAAGTTAGCGAATTATGAAATGCAATTGGAAACAGTCCAAAAAACACTTTCAGAATTTGTTAAGTAAAATATAAATGTAAAAAGAATGATAAAAATCATTCTTTTTGATAGCGTTTAACATTTCTTACAGTGTTTAAATATATTTTGATGCAATATTATGAATCTTAGGCTATAATAAACATATAGGAGGTATAATTATGAAAGTAAATGTACGTGGAAAAAATGTAGAAATTACTGACGGAATGAGAACGAGAGCAGAGACAAAACTTGATTTTCTTGATCGCTATATTGCGGTTGATGAAGATACAGTAGCAAATGTCTTAGTTAAGATTTATAGTTCATATCATAAAGTTGAAGTAACGATTACAACCAAAGTTGGACTCTTACGTGCGGAAGCCGTTGCTGATGATTACTATTCAGCAATTGATGTAGCCCTCGATAAGTTAGAGTCACAAATTAAGAAGCACAAGGGACGTTTAACAAATCAACACCGTGAAAATCTCATGGATGAATTTGTAGAAACTGCAAATAACGATGCTGTTATTCAAGAATTAGTTCGAACAAAACGCATTGATGCTGAAGAAATGCCACTTGATGAAGCAATTCTAACAATGGAAATGTTGGGCCATACTTTCTTCTTATACACAGATGATGAAACAGGTCGTGTTGCCCTAGTTTACAAACGAGATCAAGGCGGATATGGATTACTTGAAACATAAGATAATTAAAACCAGCTTAGAAATAAGTTGGTTTTTTCATAGGTAAAATACGGTGTGCACCCAATACTATATTAGGAGGTGTCAATATGAGTACTGGATTAGCAATTATTGTCGGTGTAGCGGCTGCAATTGCTTGCTTTAAAATTTTGACAAGCAGACGTGGAACTGTGTCATTACCAGGGATTAAACTTCAATGGGGTAAGTGATACACTCACTTTGCTTGGTTTAAGTATTTTAGCAGGTGAAGATGTTCTTAAGGGAGAAATCCACTATCGGTATTTATTACTATTAGTGGGTTTTTCTTTTCCACAAGCCTATATTTGTATGTTCGGACTTATCGTTTTCTACCCGTATATTTCGGCATATATCGGAGGTGCAGACCTGTTGATATTTTGTCTTTTATTTAGTAAATATGGTCTGTCTATTTTGAACATTATTAGCTTAAGTTGTATTTTTGGTCTCTTGTATTGTCTAATGTTAAGAAAGAAAAAATTACGTTTTATACCATGTATACTTTTTGCAACATGCATCATTCTAGGAGGTTAAAATGAAAATTAAAGAATTGCCTGACAGTTCAAGACCACGAGAAAAAGCGATGGTCGTTGGACTTTCTGCCTTAAGTAACGAAGAGTTATTGGCCATTGTGCTTCGATCTGGATATGAAGGTAAATCGGCCCTAGCCTTAGCTCAAGAAGTCCTTGAAACATATCCTTTGGACGTTTTAAATCGAATTACACTCGATGATCTTATGAAAATCAAAGGAATCAAAACAGCAAAAGCCTTGGATGTTTTAGCTTGTTTTGAACTGAGTAAACGAAATAGTTTGTATATCGGTAAGAAAAACAGTGTTATTAATAATCCAGACAGTCTTGTTTCCTTCATTAAATCTGAAATTGGAGGCTTAGATAATGAACATTTTCTTGTAGTCTGTCTCAATACCAAAAATGTAATCATTGACTATAAGATTTTATTTATTGGTACAGTGGATATGGCGGTTGTTCATCCGCGCGATATTTTTAAATTTGCGATTGCGGCAAACGCAACATCAATTATTTGTGCACACAATCATCCATCATCAGATGTCAGACCCTCAAAGCAAGACATCCATATTACGCAAATTATAAAAGAAGCAGGAGAATTAGTTGGAATTAAACTTGTAGATCACTTAATTGTTTCGACGAATAGGGTTTACAGTATTCTAAATTCCATTAAATAAAGTGCTACTTAGTGTAAATTTTGATATAATATTAACGGTGATTAGATGAATAAAATGAACAAAACGCAGAAAGTCTTAATTTGGATTTTAAGTATGCTCTTTGCGTTAACGATTGTCCTTTCATCAGTATAAGGTGACTTGTTTAAAAATATTAAAGAAGGAACGTTTAATGTGGTAACGGCTGCTCGTTATTTTATCTTGGATCAGCCGATTCAAGCGTCTAATCGTAAGCTTGTTGACATTCTTAATTTACAAAATGTCACTGAAGAAAATAGAGTATTACGTGAATATGTTTCTTCAATTGCACGTAATCAAGCCTATACAGAAAACTTAGAACAAGAGAATGCGGATTTACAAGCGATGCTTGACTTTAAAAATTCGAATCAAGGATTAGATTTATTGGCGTCAAAAGTAATTTTCCGTGATAGTGAGTCATGGAATAATATCATTAAAATTGATGTTGGCAGTAATGATGGTGTCCTTGTAAATGACGCGGTTATTGTTAGTGAGGGACTTGTAGGTCGGGTTGAATCTGTTACACCAACATCAAGTATCGTTAGACTTTTAATTAGTCCTGAACTATCATCAAAGGTTGCTGTTAAAATTCTTTTAGAAGAGGGTAGTGTTGAAGCGATTATTGATAGTTATGATGCTTCAGAAAAAGCCTTTAATATTATTCTTCTAGATACGAATGATCACATTGCACTTGGTGATCGAATTGTAACATCAGGAGCAGGGGGACTCATTCCTGGAGGACTCTTAGTAGGAGAGATTAGTTTATTAGAAGATTCGATCAATCAGTTAGGAAGTAAGATTCAAGTAAAACCGTATGCTAAGTTTAGTGGCTTTGAATTTGTCTATGTTGTCCGTGGTGGTAGCGATGAGTAGTATTCTAGCACTTATAATTGCGACCATTGCAGAGATTGCGATAAATGCTGTCTTTGGAAAAATGCCAATTTTAGAACCCTATACGATTACGCTAAACATTGTATTTATCACTGCTTTACTCGTAACGTATAAGGATAAACTCTTACCTTCCATACTCTTTACACTCGTTGTAGGTACCATTGTGGATTTGTACAATCCAACACAGTGGTTATTGCTTGTAAGTATATATACAATGTGTATGCTTATTGTGAGACTGTGGTCACAACTTATTAACTATTCTATTGTAGAGATGACCTTTACGATACTTGCTGCGGTGTTAATTAAAGAAATCATGATGTATTTATACTATACTATGGTTGTAGGTGTTGATTTGAATTTCAATGTGTATGTTCTAACATTTTTAACGCCAACACTCATTATAAATTTGATGATCACAATTATTTGTGTCATCATAAAGAAAATTATAATTGAAAAAGATATTTATCAACAAAGACGACAAGGACGTAGGGGGTCATTTGATAATCGCTACTAAGCAGGAGGAAGTTTATGAACTCAATTGAACGTGTTAAAGATTATATCAAAAGTAACAAGATGCTCAGTCGCATGATTTTTATGCTGTTGGCCCTAACGATCCTATTTCTCATTAAAATGACGTGGACTATTTGGACGACTGCTGCCAATTATGCTTATACAAGTTTAAAACCCTTTTTAATAGGTTTTCTTATCGCCTACATATTGAATCCCTTAGTGAATTTCTTAGAACGTAAGGGCATTAAAAAGGGAATTGCTATTAGTTTGGTATTGTTGTTGATTGTTGGAGGCTTTATATTAATTTTTATTAACCTAATTCCAAACCTATCCTCAGAAATTGTATCCTTTGTGAATTCAATTGGAAGTTCCATTGATATTATTGTGGATTGGTATGAAAAAACATCCAAAGATCCATCTGGACTTATTGGAAGTATCATTCAACAGCTTTCTGTATCCTTTAGTGGAATTGAAAATGGTATTATTGATTTTGTTCGTGTATCGATTACACAGTTTGTTGGAGCTTCGATGAGCTTCTTTACGACTTCACTGTTCTCAATTACGATCAGTATTTATATGCTATCTGACTTTCAAAAGTTTAAAGATAATTTTAAAGCAGTCAGTAAAAAAATAAACTGGAAGTTTCCATACTATTTAGAAGCAGTAGACATTGAAATGGGCGTTTACGTTCGGAGTACCTTAATGCTTATGCTTGTATATTTTATTGAATATACCGCAATTTATTTTGTAATGGGTCATAATAGTTATTTAATGATTGGACTCCTCTACGTAATTATTGGAACACTCGTCCCTTATGTTGGGGGTATAATTGTAACCGTAATTGGTGTATTAACAGGACTGGCAATGCCAACAATGAATTTAATCATACTTATGGTCTTAGTAATGATTCTTTCACAGGTGGATGGCTATGTTACATCACCGCTAATATATAAAAAAGGAATCAAAATTGAACCGTTAATGTCACTCTTTGTAATCTTTATTGGAAGTGCAGTCTTTGGTTTTATGGGTGTAATCTTTGCGGTTCCTGTATACGTTGTCTTTAGAGCAGTGAATACGGTGAATAAAAAAATTAAAATGATGGGGAAAGAGGCGTTTATTAGTGAAGAAACGAATTAAATATATATTAATAATGTTACTTGGGATAGGACTTCTAGTCAGTTGTGCTCCCAATAAGATCAAGGTTGCGCATACAGTCTATCCCGTTGAATATCTTATTGATCGAATTGGTGGAGATCGTGTTGAAACGATACCATTTTCTACAAACGAAAATGTGATGCGCTCAACACTTGTAGATCATTATATTGACATTATTAAAGAGGTAGATACGATCTTTACAATTGGTGGTCTTGAACCGTATCTAGATCTTATTAATGAAGATATTCAAGATTATAATCCCGATATGTATGATCTTGGATCAAAGGCTGCGATCGTTCCTTTTTTTCGTCATACTACTGCTTATGTAGATAATATTTCAGTAGAAGTTGACAGTCGTTACTATGACAATCCACTCTTTGATCATGTGGATACGTACATCAATGATCCATATATTTGGCTGGATCCAATTATGATGACAAGTATGGCTAATGAGATTCTCTCTTACTTTATTGAGAAAGATCCACAAAACCAAGCATTCTATGAATCAAACTTTGATAGTGTTAAAATGGATTTAGCGAATTTAGATGCAAATTATGCACAATTAAAAAGTCTAAATGGGACTGCGATCGCAACAATGATACCAGCCTTTGGACGCTATGCTAATAACTATGGTCTTCGTGTTTCGCCTATTATTTTATCCAAATATGGTAATCTTCCAACCGATGAACAATTAGAAATCATCAAATCAAGATTATTAAATGATGGCGTTCGACATATAATTGTAGAGCATGGATTAGATAAAGATATTGAAGCTTTAGCAGAATCGCTTGCTAAAGAATTAAATTTAGAAGTAGTGTACATCGACAGCTTAACCCATCGTACAGCACTACAGGTTGAAAATGGAGAAGATTATCTTCATATTATGAATCAAAATCTTGCACAGTTTTTAGATTTAGCAAGAAATAATGAAGAGGGTAATTGAGAAATTACTCTTTTCTATAGGAGGAATTATGGAAAAATTTTTACTCGTAGATGGAAATTCACTACTATTTAGAGCATATTATGCAACGGCCTTTGGTCGTATTTTACAAACATCATATGGGAAGTATACAAACGCAATTACTGCCTTTGACCGTATGCTCATGAATGTTATTGAAGAGGTACAACCTGATCATCTTTTAATCGCCTTTGATACTGGAGCAAAAACCTTTAGACATGAAATGTTTGATGATTATAAGGGACATCGTAGTAAGGCACCTGAGGAGCTCGTAGAACAATTTGAAACAATACGAGAATACATTGATTGTGCCAACATTAAACGCATTGAAGTCAGTGGTTTTGAAGCGGATGATCTAATTGGTAGTTACGCAAAGCAAATCAAAGATATGAAGATGATTGTTTTAACGAGTGATCAGGATATGCTTCAACTTGTTGACGATAATATAGAAGTCTTCTTAATGAAAAAAGGAGTTTCACAAATGGAACGCGTCACGAGTGATAATTTTATGGAACTGTATGGAATTGAACCCTTACAAATTATTGACTTAAAAGCGATGATGGGCGATACTGCGGATAATATTCCTGGTATTCCTGGTATTGGAAAAGTGACTGCGAATAAACTTGTGCAAGCATATGGAAGTCTTGAAAACTTACATGCCAATATTGATCAATTAAAAGGAAAACAAAAAGAGAATGTTGAAAACAATATAGAAATTGCTCAAATGTCAAAAACACTCGCAACGATAAAAGTTGATATAGATATTGATACAACGGCAGATGTATATAAAACAAACATTGACTATGGTGTACTTTATAATTTCTACCGTACGTATGAAATGCGTAAACAAGCTGAAGCTATAAGCGAAATGCTCTATACGAGTGAAGAAGTATCAAGTTTTGAATATAAAATGGTCACAACCATAAGTGCGACATTACTAAGTAATGATAGTTTTATCTTTGCTCATACAAGTAAAGATTTAGAGAACAGCATTAAATATTTTATTATCTCAAATGAGCAACAAACCGAAGTCATTACTGTAGAAGATCTTTTAAACGATCAAGCACTCCACGCATATTTAGCGGATGATAACATATCGAAAGCAGTTTATGATGTAAAACACCTCTATCATTTATTTGATGACATCAAGCTTGAATTAAATGGAGTAAGTGATGATTTAAAACTTGCGGCCTTTTTAGTTGATAACTCAATTACCAACTGGGAAACCTTTAATACACGCTACGATGGCGTCAACTTTGCTTTAAATAATGATGATGTCAGCGTTCAAACCTTAGCTGAGAGTACCCATGAATTATTACATATGGTTCATACCATTAATGAGGAACTGGTAGAAAAGGAAATGGAAAGCTTATATCGAGATATCGAACTTCCATTAACAAAGGTACTCTTTGATATGGAGAAAACAGGCATTCGTGTTGATCGTGTAATTATTGTTGATATTGCCCAAAAAACAAAGGTTAAAATTGATGCTCTAAGCCTTGAAATCTATGCTTTAGCAGGCCGTGAATTTAATATTAATTCACCAAAACAACTCGCTGAAGTCCTCTTTGATGAACTTGCACTACCGATGATTAAAAAGCGTTCAACTGCAGTGGACGTTTTAGAAAAGTTAGAGTCTGAACATAAGATTATTCAATTGATCATGCAACAGCGAAAATATCAAAAAATGTACAGTACCTATGCTGAAGGACTACAAAAATATATCAGTGATAAAGAACGTATTCATACGCTATACAATCAAACGATAGCAGCAACGGGTCGCCTCTCATCAACAGAGCCAAACCTTCAAAATATTTCAGTCCGTGATGAAGAAGCACGCAAGATTCGTAAGGCCTTTATTGCGGATGAAGATTCGGTCTTAATGGCCTATGACTATTCACAAATTGAACTGCGTCTATTAGCACACTTAGCTCAGGTTGAAAGTTTAATTACAGCCTTTAACGAAGATGTTGATATTCATGAGCAAACCGCAAAAGATGTCTTTGATCTAAGTGAAGTCAGTAAGGAAGAGCGTCAACTGGCAAAAGCTGTAAACTTCGGAATTATTTATGGTATTAGTGACTTCGGATTAGCAGAACAATTGGGAATTTCTCGCAAAGATGCAAAAGCTTATATTGAAAAGTACTTAGCAACCTATCCTGAAATTGCGAAATACATGGACGATGTTGTGGCATTCTGTGAAGAGCATGGTTATGTCACAACGATTATGCACCGTCGTCGTGAAATCCCGGAAATTAAGAGCAGTAACTTTATGGTTAAAAGTTTTGGAA
>JAAZDN010000017.1 GCA_012512805.1 Erysipelothrix sp.
AGCAATAATATGCGTTTATCAAAGTATACTTTTAAAATGTGATATTTTTGAAGTAATTAGTAATCAAGTAGAAAATGAAAAAGTAATTAAAGATTTATTCTTTCTAAATTTAACTGCAAATGTTATTGAACATAAACCATATTTAACGAAAATGGTCGCTGATAAGTTAAGCAACTGGACCTTTGATCGCCTTGGTTTTATGGAGCAAGCAATTTTACTTGTTGCTGTAGCAGAACTTTTAAGTGAGGATGCTGATAAGGCTGTCGTCATTAATGAAGCGATTGAATATGCTAAAAAGTATACTGCAGCAGATAGTTACAAATTTATTAATGGAGTATTGGATCAACTATGAAACAAAAGTGGTCGGTTAAAGCCTTAGTGGCCTATTTAAAATTGAAACTTGATAATGATATCCTCATACAAAAAGTGAGTGTTATTGGTGAGGTTTCTAATTTTAAGTATCACAATAATCGTCACATGTATTTTACGCTGAAGGATGAATCGAGTCGTATTAATTGCGTCATGTTTCAAACACAGGCAAAAACCGTTGATTTTGAAGTGAAGGATGGAATGTTAGTTAACGTCGTTGCTAACGTCTCAATCTTTGAATCAAGTGGATCTCTACAACTCTATGTTAACACAATGAATATTGAAGGGGCTGGAGATCTTGCAGCTCGTTTTGAGCTATTAAAACAAAGTTTAAATAACGAAGGACTCTTTGATACTAAGTATAAAAAAACCTTTAAAAAATATCCAAATCGGATTGCGGTTGTATCTGGAAAAGACAGTGCCGCATTAAATGATATTTTAACGACTTTAGAGCGACGGTGGCCAATTGCAACTGTTGATGTTTATCCAACACTTGTACAAGGTTCTACTGCTCATTTAAACATTATTGATATACTACAGAAGATTGATCATCAACACTATGATGTAATCATCCTCGCAAGAGGGGGAGGATCAATCGAAGACTTATGGGCCTTCAATGAAGAAGACTTAGCCCGATGCATCTTTGCCTTAAATACTCCCATCATCAGTGGCGTTGGCCATGAGATTGACTTTACAATTGCGGATTTTGTCAGTGATCTAAGAGCACCAACACCAACCGCAGCAGCTGAACTTATAAGTCCGGATATTAACGAAGTTAAAAGTCATTTTAAACGATATCATGAACGTTTAATTGAACGCATAAACAATGTATATAATAATAAGAGCCAAGAGATTGATCGTCTATCCAGTGCTCCACATTATAATCATCCCGAACTCTTGCTATCAAATGTAAGCAAATCACTGGGCAAACATCGGGAGCAATTATTAAACTATAAACACCGATTTGATCAAAATTTAAATGTTTATCGAAAACTAGAACAGCAATTGATATTAAGCGCTAACTTACTCGTAAGTCGTGAGAAGAATAATTCAAAACACAGAAAACAAATGCTATTAAATACAGTATTATCTCATCAACAAAATGTTCGATTAAACTTTAGTCGCCAATTACAACTTCTTGATTCCTATTCTCCAATTAATACAATAAAACGAGGATACAGTATTGTCAGTAGCGATACAAAAATCATTCGAAATATACATGAGGTACAGATTGATGAATCAATAAAAATTAAAGTAACAGATGGAGTAATAGAGGCCATCGTAAAAGCAAAGGAGAGCAACTATGAATGAATTCAATTTTGAAGAAGCAATCAAACGTTTAGAAGAAATTAACACTAAATTAGCGAGTGGAGAGGAAACACTTGATCATTCAATGCAATTATTTGAAGAAGGACTTAAACTCATTCAATTATGTAATACAAAACTTGATGGTTTTGAAACATCTATTAATGACTTAGTCACAAAGTATCAGGATTAAGTATGTTAAATACATTTGAACAATTTTTAAGTGATTATCAAATTGATAGTACGGGGAGTGTTTCTGAAGCATTTCATTATGCGACTGCTGATGGAGGAAAACGGATTCGTCCCATGCTCTTACTTGCTTTGCTAAGTGATTATAATGTTGATCTCACAAAGGGTTTAAGTAGTGCACTTGCAATTGAGTTTATTCACTCATATTCTTTAGTTCATGATGATTTACCGGCGATGGATAATGATGATTATCGACGTGGTAAGTTAAGTGTTCATAAAAAATATGGTGAAGACATTGCGATATTAGCAGGTGATGCTCTGTTAACTGAAGCATTTGCAGTACTTGCGAATGATCAAGAAAATGATGCAGCAGTCAATTTAAAACTGATACAATATTTAAGTAAGTGTGCTGGTATTAATGGTATGATTTATGGACAACAGCTTGATTTAGAAGCTGAAAATCATGTCTTAGATGAAGCTGCAATTCATGAAATTAATCGCTATAAAACGTCAAAACTATTAATCTTTGCGATGGTTGCACCTGCAATTATTAGTCACCACGATGAGGATATAAAAGTATTAGAAGACATCGCTTTAAAACTTGGTTTAGCATTTCAAATTCAAGATGATATTTTAGATGTCACAAAAAGTTTTGAAGAAATTGGTAAAGTGGGTAGTGATGAGAGTAACCATAAGTCTACACTTGTTAATCTATTAGGCTTAGACAATGCCACTACTCATGTTGAGCACTTATTTAATGACATTTATAGCTTAGTGAAACAATTAAATTTAAGTTCTAATCATGTTATCACGCTCATAAATAGTATCGAAAAACGTCAAAAGTAACGCTAAAAGTATAGGAGGCACTATGAACCTAAATCAGCTTAGTAAACAATCGGATCTCAAGCAATTAACCAAGGAAGAGCTTTTAAACTTGGTCAGTGATATTCGCAAGCAATTGTATTTTGATATGTCCAAAACAGGTGGTTATTTAGCAAGTAACCTTAGTGTTGTGGAATTAACGATTGCTCTTCATTATGTGTATAATTTGGATAATGATGCTTTAATTTTTGATGGTGATCGCCATACACGCATTCATCAAATGCTTTTAAATCGTTATAACAAACAATTTACTTCATCTTACAATGCCGCAATATCTATTGCCTTTGGTATGAGTGAAGGCCTTATAGCACAGAAAAAAGAGTCTGAAGTTGTTGCCATATTAGGTGATGGTTCCATTAATGATGGGATTAACTTTGAAGCCTTAAAACACTTAAGTGAACGTGATAGTAAGGTGACGATTATTTATAATGACAATTCAAACAGTGATTTATCGGTTGGTAATTTTGATCGTAGTCTCAATAGTCTACGGGTGAGTAAACCCTATAATGTCATTAAAAATGATATGAGTAAGGTATTAGGCTCAAATGTTGTAGGCAAGCGCGTATTATCCTCACTAAATAGTATAAAATCAGTCGTTAAGAATAATGTTTTAGAAACTACAATTTTTAGAGAATTTGGTATTGAATACTTGGGTCCGATTGATGGGCATAATCTAAAACAATTATTTGCTGCATTTAAATATGCAAAAAGCATTGATACCTCAATTATTATTCATGTCATAACAAAAAAGGGAAGAGGCTATAAGGTCGTTGAAGAAGATCCTTCAATGCATTATGATGCACTGCGCCCCTATGATCTTGAAACAACAAAACCATTATCTAAGTTTGAAGATCAACATATGGTCAATGCTGCTATTGTAGAGCAAACACTCTTAAATATAAAGAAACAGAATAAAGAATTAATGGTTGTAGCAACGCGTAATTTACCCCAAAATCAGCTTATTAATTTTGGACTTAAGTATGCTAAAGATACCTTTGTTATCAGTAATTCGGAACTTCATGCAACAGGCTTTGCAGCTGGACTAGCCCTAAAGAGTCTTCCAACATTTTTAGCACTGAGTGCCCATATGATTCCAAGTCTTTACAATCAAATAAATAATATGATTGCAGCAAACGATCTTCCCTTAGTCATGGGAATAAATAATGCAGGACTACAGGCTGATGTAAACAGTGATTATCAAGGCGTCTATGATATTAATGTTTTTACTTCAATTCCAAATTTAATCGTCATGCAAGCTCAAGATCAAAATGAACTTCAAAATCTTCTAGCGAGTAGCTTCACTTACAAAAAACCAGTTGCCATTCGCTATTCTAATGCAATGAGCAATTATACTGAAAATACACAATTTGAAATGATAAAAATAGGTACTTGGACGAAAGCGCATTATACTGAGCATATGGATGCGATTATTATTACCTATGGTGATAATGTGCAGCGATATTTAAAAAGGATCATCGCAAACAATTTCAATATTGGTTTGATTAATGCTCGATTTATTAAACCTCTTGATGAAACGATGCTTTTAGAGCTTGCGGCATTAAATCTTACAATCTACATTGTAGAAACAGATGTGATGCGTCGGGGTCTATCTGCACTGATTACTAAGTTTTATCGTGATCATAACCTTAATGTTAAGATAAAACAATTTTCTTTAAAAGAAATGCATCTACAACCAAATTCAATTATGAACATTAGAAATGAACACAGGCTTGATATTAATACTATTTTAAAAGAAATAATTGAGGCAATCGAAAGGGGCTAATATGCTAGTAAACTTATATTTAGAAAACTATATTTTATTTGATAAGCAAAGTTTAAGTTTTAATAATGGCTTCATAGCAGTAACCGGTGATACAGGAGCAGGTAAATCTTTAATTATCGATGCCCTTGGATATTTATGTGGTAATCGATTGAGTGGAAGCTTGCAGAAAGATATGAGTAAGCCGACCTTTATTGAAGGTGTTTTTCAATTTGATAATGCCAATACGCTCGCTACTTTAAATGAATATGGTATTGATGATGATGAAACATACATTGTCTCACGCACCATTGATCCCTTAGGTAAGAGTATTTCACGTATTAATGGAAGATCCATTACACTAGCTCAACTAAAACGACTCTTTGAAAATGAAGTTGATATTCATACCCAACGTGACAATCAGTATTTATTAAATAAAACATATCATTTACAACTTGTGGATGCATTTGCTCAAAATGATGGTTTACTCAATAATGTCAAAGAAACATATAAGACATATACTAAGCTCTTATCAAATAAAGAAGAACTTTTGAATACTAGTTTTAATGAAGAAGAACTTGATTTCATTAAATTTCAACTTTCTGAAATTGAGAAACTTAAAATGGATGAGAAAGAATATTTAAACTTACTAGAAATGCAAAAAGATTTTAGTAACTATGAACTGATCTTCTCAAGTTTAAGTACAAGTTATCAACAACTGAATGCAAGCAAAGGGATTATAGAAGGCTTATTTAACGTTAAGGAGACGATGAAGCAGCTTCATGACATAAAACCATTTGATGAGGTGAATGAGCGTTTAAATAGTCTTTATTTAGAGTTAAGTGATGTGAAGTATGAGATTGGACACGAACTTGATGGATTAGACTATGACGAATTTGAGGTCAACCAAGTTGAACAACGTTTATTTGAAATTAATCAGTGTTTACGTCGCTATGGTGGATCTTTTGAAAGTTTTAATCTTAAAAAAGAAGAATATGAGAGTAAGATTGAACAAGCAGATAACAAAGAGTATTTATTGAGTAAACTGGATAAAGAGATTGAAGATACTTTAAGCGTTTATATGAGCTTGGCACAGTCCTTAAGTGATCATCGTAAACAATCTGTTACTAAGCTAGAGGCTGAAATCATGGACCATTTAAAGGATTTACAATTGGAGAATACACAATTCAGTGTAAACTTTATACAAAAAGATCCGAGTAGCAATGGGATTGATGATATTGAATTTATGGTCGCAATGAACAAAGGCTTTGATCTGGCACCACTTATTAAAGTCGCATCAGGTGGTGAGTTATCACGATTAATGCTTGGCTTAAAAACAGTATTTAGTAAATTATTTGGTGTTTCAACAATCGTATTTGACGAAATTGATACTGGGGTAAGTGGAAGTGTCGCAAGTAATATTGGAGCTAAAATGTATGAACTGTCCAAATTTACTCAAGTCTTTACCATTACACATCTTGGTCAAGTTGCGGCATACAGTGATGAACACTACTATGTTGAAAAAGACAATACAAAGGACGTTGGCTTTACGAATATTAAAAAATTAGATGAACACCTCAATAAGGAAAAAATTGCATTAATGGCAACAGGAATGATCAGTGAATCCTCTTTAAATACGGCAGATGAAATCATTCACTTAGCTAAAAAGCATCGTGATTCCATTGGATAAATATATATTTCATATTGACCTTAATGCTTTTTATGCAGTTGCCGAACAAATTAGAAATCCAGAGTTAAAAGGACTACCCGTTGCGATTGCTGGACGGAGAGGAAAAGGAATCATCACCACTGCGACCTATGAAGCACGAGCCTTTGGTGTTAAAAGTGCAATGAGTACTACTGAGGCGAAACGACTGTGTCCTGATCTTGTCTTTGTTGAAGTCGATCATGGCTACTACAGTGAATTGTCAAAGGCCTTCATTAAATTTTTAGAAACATTTACAGATAAAATTGAACAAGTGTCCATTGATGAATGTTATCTTGATCTAACTGAGCTTGTAAAAGACTATAAGCGACCGCTTGATCTTGCTGTAAAAATTCAAACTGAACTGTATGAGACATTACAATTAAAATGTTCTATTGGAATATCGGTCAATAAGTTTTTATCAAAAATGGCATCTGATATGCAAAAACCAATGGGAATTACTCTAATTCGTAAAGATGAAGTACAGAGTAAAATCTTTCCAATCGATATTGCGGACATGCATGGTATCGGAAAGAAAACAGCTCCTATTTTAAAGTCTGAAGGAATTCATGTAATTGGAGATTTACTGAATAAAGAGAAGTATTTATTAATCAAACAAATCTTAGGTAAGAATACTGATCAAACCTTAGCAAAAATACAAGGTATTGGAAATGATGAGATTGAACGTGATGAAGGACTTAAATCAATTGGTCACTCATCAACATTTATAGAAGATGTTACTGATTATTCAATTATAACCCAAAAGTTTTATAGCTTAGCAGAGCAGGTATCACGTCGTTTAAAGCAGCACCAGGTTGTTTCCAATCTTTTGACTGTAACAATACGTACTGCGGACTTTACAACGATCACACGCTCTATAACACTTGATTATGACTTAGTTGAAGCTGATGAGATCTATGAAGAAGCGCTTTTAATCTTTGATCGTGAAAATATTGAAGATCCAATTCGCTTACTTGGAATTTCATTTTCTAAACTAAAAGATCAAGAACAGACAATATATCAATATCGATTAGAAATTTAGGTGAGATCATGAACATAAAAGATGCCCTTGAAATGTATAGCTTTGACATTACAATTAATCAACAACTCGCAAACACGACAGTGAAGAGCTATCAGAATCAACTAAAACGTTATGCTGAGTTTTTAGATGAAGTAGGCATTACATTCATGGAGGATGTAACATCAGAATTAATCGTGAATTACGTAGATGAAATCAGTGACTCTTTAGCAAAGTCTTCAATCATTCATAGTGTATCTGTCATTAGAAACTTTCATAATTTCATCAGTATGACTCATGATCATATCTTAAATCCAACCTTGAAAATTAAAGTTAAAAAGAATCAACTTGTGCTTCCCAAACTAATCAATCAACATGATTTAGATTTAATCTTTAAGACGATAAATAATCATGAAAAATATAGAGAACTCTTTGATGTTATCTTTGAATTTTTATACTCATGTGGTCTTCGTGTTAGTGAACTGTGTAATCTGACCTATAACGATCTAAACTTAGAGAATAAAGTCGTACGCGTCTTAGGAAAGGGGAGTAAGGTGCGTTACGTCCCCATTTCCGATATCGCCTTAGATAAGTTCAAAAAGTATGCTAATGTTCGACCAAATAGTAGTACTCGACACGAATTATTTCTGATCAATGAAGAACGAGGCATTAGTCGTCAATTTGTGTATACAAGTCTTCAAACAATTTGTATGCAGGCTAATATTAGAAATCATTACTCTCCACATGCATTTCGACATACTTATGCAACTCATTTACTTGAAGGGGGAGCCGATTTACGCTATGTTCAAGAACTTTTAGGTCATAGCGATATACAAACAACACAAATATATGCCCATGTACAAACAAAGCATTTAAAAAAAGCTTATGATGACTATTTTAAGCGTTAACAAAATACAAAAGCACTTAAAATTTGATATAATATACATATTAAGAAAAGAAGGTAGAGGTAGATTAAATGAAATATAAACGCATTTTCACAATTGTCCTAGATTCAGTAGGGGCAGGTGCTATGCACGATGCAGAAGCATACAATGACTTAGGAGCAGATACACTTGGTCATACTGCAAAAGCAGTAGGAGGGGTATCACTTCCAAACTTAGAAAAATTTGGACTCGGTAATTTACATGATGTTATGGGCGTTAATCCAAGTAAAAACCCAATGGCATATTATACAAAAATTTATGAAAAAAGTGTCGGAAAAGACACAATGACTGGTCACTGGGAAATGATGGGATTATACATTGATAAACCATTTATTACGTTCACAGAAACAGGCTTTCCACAAGAATTATTAGATGAACTTGAAGCTCGTACTGGTCATAAAATTATCGGAAATAAAGCCGCAAGTGGAACTGAAATCTTAGTTGAACTTGGTGAAGAACATATTGAAACTGGTGCTATGATTGTTTATACATCAGCGGATTCCGTTATTCAAATTGCAGCACACGAAGAACACTTTGGTCTAGAAGAATTATATCGCGTCTGTGAAATTGCTCGTGAAATTGTCATGAAGGATGAATGGAAACTTGGTCGCGTTATTGCACGTCCATTTGTTGGAACAAACAAAGATAACTTTACACGTACATCAAATCGACATGACTATGCACTCGATCCATTTGGTAAAACGGTCTTAGAATCACTTAAAGATGCAAACTATGAGGTCATCAGTGTTGGTAAGATCTATGATATCTTCAATACTAAAGGATTAACTGAATCAAATCCATCAAAGACAAGTAACCATTCAATGGAACAAGTATTAGACATCATGGACCGTGACTTTGAAGGACTAGTCTTTGCGAATCTTGTGGACTTTGATGCATTATGGGGACACCGTCGTAATCCAGTTGGATATGCCGAAGAACTTCAAATCTTTGATAAGAACCTCGGATTATTATTAGAGAAGCTAAAAGAAGATGATCTCGTCATTGTAACTGCAGACCATGGTAATGATCCAATTCACCACGGAACAGACCATACACGTGAAATGATTCCATTCTTTGCTTACAGTCCATCATTAAAAGGTGCTGGTAACTTAGAAGTTGGAGATACATTCGCAAATATCGGTGCTACAATCGCTGAGAACTTTGAAGTTGAAGCTCCAGCTAATGGAACATCATATTTAAGTAAAATTGTATAAGGGTACTGAAGACACTTTAAAGAGTGTCTTTTTTATATATGTAAATATTACATAATATACATTATGCGAAGTAAGTGGTTATAGTATAATAAAAGAAAGATCATTGTAATAGACTTCTATCACATCATCTTTCTTTTTGATTAATACAAATATACTTAATTAGCGTGAAAGTTTACGTTCATTAAATACAATATCATTGGTTATTGCTTCATTAATGATATCTAATCGATTGTGCCACATTATGGGTATGTCTTCCATATAAAATATTTTTGTTGGATGAATAAATCTAAATGATTTCTTACCAGCAACTATTTCAACCTTAGAGCAGGCTTCACTTTTTAGATTGGCATCATCAATAACTTCATAGCACTGTCGAAATGCTCCAATTTTGCTCGTTTGAATAGTATATTTAGCTACTAATTTATGTGAAATATCAGTTTGATGTTGATCAATAGCATCTGCAAAATCATATGGATCATAGGCATGGTATTGTTCAATAATAGCATCATTAGCAATAATTGATGGCGGATAATTTCGTTTGAGTACGGTTATATTTTGAATGGCAGTCACTTTTTTTCTAAATGAATCTGTCACATTATACTCCACTTGATACACACCAGGTTTATCCTTATAATTATTACTTGATATTTTTATGCGTGATGTTAAGTCACCATCTTCTGCATCAAAGGCACTCACCCCTTTTAATGGTATAAATGTCTCTCCAACATAGAGTACTGGATGTTCACTTACAGTAATTACAGGATCTGTATTGTAATCTCTAACTTTAAAGGTTAAGGGTTCACCTAAACGTTCAATAAAGTTTGAAGCTATCCATATCGGATAAAGATCATTACCAGCTTCTACTTGAGAGCGTTGATTAATACAACTACTGAATCGCCCTTTTAGCTGATAATAGGTGTTATAACGAACAATTTGCTTATCTAGAATATTATTAAAGATTGTATTTACTTTATAGTGTGCCTTATATGGAGAACAATTGCTTAATGAATCGAGTGTTTCTGCATTTTTGTTCGGCTCTTTACGAACAAGAACACTATTTGACATAACTTTTAGTTTACTATCAAAGAGTTTGGATTCTATTTTCAATATTTTTTGATCTGCATGTAAATGAACTTCATTTTTTTCAGCATAATACAAGTTTACAGATTTTTTAATATTTGCTTGCTTAGCATGAACCTCAATAGTTGCACTATAGTCTTCGTTTACTCGTAAATCCTTCACTGGAACAAGAAAGCTAAATCCTACATAATTATAGTCGTGATTGCATATACTTGCATCAATAAAATACTCATTATTGTAACAACGTCGACTTCCATAGTAACTCATTACTTCAGTCTGGCTAATATTGTATGGTTTGGAATAAATTTCAATCGTATGATTTTTTGATTGTAATCGCAGTTTATAGCTGTGTGTTTGCTCATTATTATAGTGTTGTGCATCCATTATAAAAGCCCATCCCATGATTTCGATTGTTTGTAGATCTGGATTTAAGAGAACACTTGTAACTTCATTTACAAGACGTGTGTCTGATGCATCAATATGTTTAAATTGTACATTAAATACTATTATCATAAGTACTAAACTTACCTTAAGTTTCATATTATCACCTATGTAAATATTAGTTATGACACGATGTTTACCTAAAAAAAACCTAATCATCAATGATTAGGTTTAAACTCCAACTGTTGTTTTTGTATTATAAATTAGCCAATTAATGGTGCAATGACACTAAATACTAATAATAATGAAATGAATGTGATCAAAACTTTACGTGTTGTTTGACTCATTTTTCTTCACCCTTTTCTAAGTTATCGATAAAGCGCCAAGAATCCTGACACATTCTATCTAAGTTATATTGTACTTGCCAATCGAACAATTGTAAAGCCTTTTGTGGATTTGCGAACGACGTTGCAATATCACCAGCACGTCTTTCAAAGACAATATGTGGAATTTCTCGACCAGAAGCCTTTTCAAAGGCAGCTTTAACTTCTAGTACACTATAGCCCTTCCCTGCTCCTAAATTAACGTATTCCATTCCATTTTCTTTTTCAGTGTATTCTAAGGCTTTTAAATGGCCGTGTGCCAAGTCTTCGACATGAATGTAGTCACGAACACCTGTTCCATCTATTGTGTCGTAGTCATCTCCCCAGACGCGAAGATGATCACGTTGTCCCGTTGCTACTTGAGCGATATAAGGAACTAAGTTATTAGGAATTCCATTTGGGTTTTCTCCAATTAAGCCACTTTCATGGGCACCAACTGGGTTAAAGTAACGTAATGCAACACCACTAAATTCAGGATGTGCCTTTGAATAGTCATCCATCATATTTTCAACGATAATCTTCGTTTGTCCATAAGGATTTGTAGCACTTGTTTTGAAATCTTCAGCAATTGGAACTGTCACTGGATCTCCATAAACGGTAGCACTTGAACTAAATATCATCTTATTTACCTTATATTTTTCCATAAGATTCATAAGATTTACAGTAGCACTTACGTTATTTTCATAGTATTTAAGTGGTAACTCTACAGATTCACCTACGGCTTTTAGTCCCGCAAAATGAATGACTCCATCAAATTTATGTGTCTTAAATACATTTTCTAAGGCTGCAATATCAAGAAGATCAAGAATTTCGTAGACAATTTCAACTTGAGTTAAATCAGCTATTTTTTGAGCAACATCTTCTGATGTATTACTTAAATTGTCGACAATAACAATCTCATGTCCCGCATTAACAAGTTGTACTGCAGTATGACTTCCTATATATCCAAGTCCACCCGTTACTAATATTTTCATAATAATTCTCCTATCTAAAGATAATTCTACTAATGTCGTTAAATACTGTGAACACCATGAGTGCTACAATGACTAAGAAACTACCAAACATCAATGCATTCTCAATATTTTTACTTAGTGAGCGTTTAAAAATTTTTTCAATCATTAAAATCAATACACGACCACCATCAAGCATCGGTAGTGGTAATAAATTCATAATGCCCAGGTTAACTGAGAATGTTGCGATTAAGACCATAAGTATTAATACTGAATGTTGAAACGATTGTGCCTGGGTCATGATTTGATTGGTTTGATCAATGATGCCAATTGGACCAGAAATTTGGTTTAGGCCAATACCTTTAAAGAGAAACTTAAATCCTTCAAGGATAAGTCCACTCGAAGCTTTTAGATCCTTAAAGCCTTGAGTAATTGCTTCAAAGCGTGTGAGATGTTTTAATTCGCCTGCCTTACCTGATATTCCGACTAAGTATCGCCCTGATGCTTCATCAAGTTTTGGTGTAACAAATAAGCTCACTTCTTGTCCATCACGATTTACAATGAAGTTAATTTCTTGTTCTGGGAAAAGTTGAAAATACATTCCAACATCAGAAAATGATTCTGGTATTACGACATCATTACTTGGATAAATAACCTTTATGATTTCATCATCCGCTAGAAATCCACCAATATCAGCCGGTGATCCACTTTGAACTTCAGAAATTACTGGTGTTGCAGGTAATTGAATAGTGGGATTTATAAGGTTTATGCTTACAAATAATACGAGTGCCAAGACAAAGTTCATAAAGACCCCTGCTAACATAATAATTACTTGTTTCCATTTTGCGATTCCCTTAATTGTGCGTTGTATTGGAATGTCACTTTGATCAAATCCAGCATCTGCCTCCCCTGCCATGGCAACAAATCCACCAATGGGTAAAAGTCTGACACTGTAGGTCGTCTCATTAAATTTCTTTGATATAAGTTTTGGGCCCATTCCAAAGGCAAACTCATCACAGTAAACATTGAATGCTTTTGCAGCAAGTAAATGTCCAAGTTCGTGAATGAGTATTATTGAACCAAATACTAAAATAAAATAGATAATAATCATATAAACTCCATTCTAAGTTAAATAAAGAAACTAATGTATCCTATACGTAAGAAGATCACAATAAACACTAAAGAGAAAATCAAACTATCAATACGGTCTAATACACCACCATGACCTGGAAATAGTGTTCCAAAATCTTTTTTATTAAATAAACGTTTTAAGGAACTAAAGAATAAATCTCCAAGTTGAGCTAGCATTGGAATACCGTAGCTAATTAAGACTAAAAGGAGAATGTTATCAGTTTGTAGTGTGAGTAGTGCAAAGCTTAAGCCAAGCGTACCTCCAACAACAACACCACCGATTGCCCCTTCTACCGTCTTATTTGGTGATATTTTAGGAATTAATTTGTTTTTTCCAAATCGACTTCCAATTAAATATGCACCCGTATCAGATCCGTAAGTGACAATTAAAATATACCAAACAAAGAGTGTACTCATTGCATACAATGATATAAAGGCGTTCATTGCGAATCCTACGAGTAATGAGACAGAATACAAAATAGATAGATTATTAAACCCAATTTCGTTGTATACAAGATCAAAGAGTACAAAAATAATTAAAAATATCATAATAACCATTAATTTATCACCACTCGCAATAAAATCAAGTCCAATTGATGTAATCATTGCAAAGGTAAGCCCGACAATTAAAGGGTATTTATTATCAGAGATAAGATCATTTAACTCTAGTGCAATCGCAAATGAGATCATTAAAACGAGTAAGTATAAATATTCTTCTGAAAAGAATAGTGGGATAACACCTGCAATAATCGCAAGTGCGGTTAGTGTTCTTTCTTTCATTCTGCACCTCCAAAACGTCGATGACGTGATTGGTAATCATTGATTGCAGATTCAAATTGATCACCATCAAAATCAGGGAAAAGTGTTGGTGTGAAATACAATTCCGCATAACTAATCTGCCATAAAAGGAAGTTTGATAAACGATATTCACCACTTGTTCTAATGAGTAAATCTACTTGAGAATACTCCTTAGTCATTAAATAATTTTCAAATTCATTAACTTCTAAATCATTTTCACGATAGCCTAGTGCAACATCATTTGCATATGATTTAACTGCATGAACAATTTCTTGTTGTGAACCGTAGTTTACTGCTAATACAAGTTCCATACCTGTATTATTTTTTGTTGCGCTAATTGCATTCGCAACAACTTTCTGTGTTGCCTTTGGTAAGTCTGAAATAAAACCAATAAATCTAACGCGAATGTTCGCTTCCATTATTTCTTTTAAATATTGATCAAAGAAAAGACCCGGAAGTTTCATTAAATAATTAACTTCTTTTTCTGATCGCTTCCAGTTTTCAGTTGAGAAAGCATAAAGACTCAGAGTCTTTATATTGAGCTCCGAGGCTTTAACTGCTAAATTTTTCATCGTTGTAGCACCTTGACGGTGTCCATAAGAACGGTCTTTGCCATGGAGTTTAGCCCATCGACCATTACCGTCCATTATTATTGCAACGTGGTTTAGTGAGTCTGACATTAGATAGTCAATACCTCAGCTGATTTCGCTTTAACTTGTTCTTCTATTTTTTTAACATAGGCATCGGTTAAATCTTGAATACGTTTTTGTTCATTAAATACTTCATCTTCAGTGTAATCATCTTCTTTACTAATATCACTGTTTGCATCACGACGAATATTACGGATAATTACTTTTGAACTTTCACCTAATTTTTCAACATCTTTAACGATTGTCTTTCTTACATCTTCTGTAAGAGCTGGAATGTTAACGCGGACAACCGTTCCATCATTAACAGGAACAAAGCCAATGTCTGCCTTATGAATCGCTTGATCAATATCTTTTAATGCATTTGCATCATAAGGTTTAATAACAATTTGTGTTCCTTCAACAACTGATAGTCCAGCAATTTGATTTAAGGGTGTCATTGCACCATAATAAAGGACTTCAATACTGTCTAATAGACTCGTATTAGCACGACCTGTACGAACTTTATTCAGTTCATTATTTAATGAACGAATCGCTGCATCCATCTTTTCTTGAGCTAAATCATAATACATATTAGTTTTCCTCCTTAGTAATGAGTGTTCCAACGGTTTCACCATCAATAATACGTGAGATGTTGTTTAAATCGTCCATGTTGAAGACGATAACATTCATATCATTTTCCATGCACATACTACTTGCAGTTGCATCCATAACTGCTAAGTTTTTATTTAGCATCTCCATATATGTTAGTATATCATATTTTGTTGCAGATGCATCAAGTTTAGGGTCAGCAGAATAAACACCATCAACACCATTTTTTGCCATTAAAATAACTTCAGCACCGATTTCAGATGCTCTTAGTGCTGCAGTTGTATCTGTAGAGAAATATGGATTACCCGTTCCTGCCGCAAAGATAACGACACGTCCTTTTTCTAAATGACGTTTAGCACGACGTACAATAACCGGCTCACTGACACGATTCATGTCAATAGCAGACTGAACACGCGTATGCAGTCCAACACTCTCAAAAGAAGATTGAAGCGCTAAGGCGTTCATTACAGTTGCGAGCATTCCCATATAGTCAGCATGAACACGTTCAATACCACTATCTTTAACATCTTTACCACGTAAAATGTTTCCTCCACCAACGACAACAGCAATTTCAACACCACGATCAGATATTTTTTTGATTTCTTCAGCAACTGATTTCAATACATCAGCACTAAATAATTGATCTTGACTCGATAAGGCTTCACCACTTAATTTAATTAAGATACGATTATATTTATTATTCATACTTTCATTCTCCTTATAAAAAAAGACAGTTAAACTGTCTTTTAAAAATTACTTAAGTTGTGCTGAAACTTCAGCAGCAAAATCTTCAACACGTTTCTCAATTCCTTCACCCAACTCAAAACGAGTAAATGAAACAACTGTAGCGTTATTATTCTTTAAGTATTGTCCGACAGATAATTTAGCGTCAATGATGAAATCTTGATCCACTAATGTAAAGTCTTTCATTGTTTTAGAAATACGTCCTTGAATAATGCCATTTAATACAGCTTCTGGTTTCCCTTTTAAAGATTCATCATTTTCAAGAATAGATAATTGAATTTCTTTTTCTTTGTTTAAATCTTCTTCAGCAATATCTTCACGGCTAACATATTTAGGATTCATTGAAGCAACTTGCATCGCGACGTTATTAATAACGGCAGCATCTGCACTTGTACCAACGACTACAGTAGAAATTCTTCCACCTGTATGTACATATGTTCCAAATACTTCTTCATCTGTTTTAACAATTCTAGCAACACGTCTGAATGAAATTTTTTCACCGATTGTTGCAGTAGCTTGAATGATCATTTCTTCGATTGTTTCACCACCAACAACAAGTGCTAATGCTTCTTCAGTCGTAGTAACATCACTAGCTAGTAATGCATTACCGATTACTTCAACCATATCTAGGAAGTTTTCATTACGCGCAACAAAGTCTGTTTCTGCGTTAACTTCAAAGACAACAGCTGTATTACCATCAGTTTTGATACTTGTAATACCTTCAGCAGCGATACGGTCTGCTTTTTTAGCAGAAGCAGCCATACCTTGTTTTCTTAAATACGTTACGGCTTCTTCAACATTACCGTTTGTTTCAGTAAGTGCTTTTTTGGCATCCATGATACCAGCACCAGTCATTTCTCTTAATTCTTTAATTAATGCAACTGTTACACTCATGTTATCTTCCCTTCTTAGTTATTTTCTTTTGCAGCAGGTTTCGCTTCAGTTTTTACTTCACCTTCAGCACGTGCTGGACGTTGTTGGTTGTTATAACGTGGGCGACGGTTTTGTTGACGATTTCTTCTTTCTTCAAAACGTGCACGACGACGTCTGTTTTGTTCTTCTTGTTGTCTTTGAACATTAACAATAACATCTTCCATTGTAATATCTTCTTCATCTTGACCTTGGTAAGCAACTGTTAAGATTCCACCTTTTGATTCAACAACAGCATCAGCTAATACTTCAGTTACTAATTTAATAGAACGAATAGCGTCATCATTTGCTGGAATTGGGAAATCAACGATAGCTGGGTTACAGTTAGAGTCGATTAAAGCAAATACTGGAATACCTAATTTTTTAGCTTCCGCAACTGCATTAGCATCTTCAAGTGGATCAACAACGAAGATTGCATCTGGCAATTTACGCATTTCTTTAATTCCACCTAAGTTTTTTTCTAATTTTTCTGCTTCTTTACGAAGTAGTGCTTGTTCTTTTTTAGTGTAAATACTAATTGAACCATTTTCATCCATAGTTTCAATTTCAACTAAACGACGAATTGATTTTTGGATTGTTCTAAAGTTAGTTAATAAACCACCTACCCAACGGTTATTTACGTAGAATGATCCTGAACGTAAAGCTTCTTCAATTACTGATTGTTGTGCTTGTTTTTTAGTACCTACAATTAATAATTTTCCACCTTTTTCAGAGATAGCTTTTAATTCTGCGTAAGCAGCATCGATAGCTTCTTGTGTTTTGTTAAGATCGATAATATGAATACCGTTTTTAGCAGTATAAATATACTCTTGGAATCTTGGATCCCATCTTCTTGTCTGGTGTCCAAAATGAACTCCAGATTCTAATAATTTTCTCATTGTTACAACTGACATATTTTTTCCTCTTTCCCGTTGTTCCTCCATCGCTTCTAACAGATTTAACTTGTTAAGCACGGAAATCTGAATCCACGATGTGCGAAGGCATAAACATCTTTACGCCATGTAATAATATAACAAAAAACACGAATAAAATCAAATGAATATGCAAAAAAGCACACAATAATTTAATGTTACATTCATCTTAAATAAGTGCTTCACGCTCGATAAGATGGAGTCCTTTCGGTGTAAGCTCATAGATTTCATCAAAGGTTTGTGAAAGCAAGTCACGAT
>JAAZDN010000018.1 GCA_012512805.1 Erysipelothrix sp.
AGATAAACATGCTGAACTTGTAGTTAAAGAAGGAACTGTAACTGCTGGAGATACTGCAATTATTGACTTTAAAGGATTTAAAGACGGTGTTGCATTCGAAGGTGGAGAAGCTGAAAACTTTGCACTTGAAATTGGTTCAGGACAATTTATTCCAGGATTTGAAGAACAATTAATTGGTTTAAACACAGGTGATGTTAAGGATGTTGAATTAGCATTCCCAGAAGATTACCATGTTGAAGATTTAAAAGGACAAGATGTTGTATTTAACGTAACAGTTCATGAAGTTAAAGAACGTATTGTTCCAGAATTAAATGATGACTTTGCTTTAGATGTAGATTTAGAAGATGTTAAGAATGTTGATGATTTAAAAGCTCACGTTCGTAAACAATTAGAATTTACTAAAGATGCTGAAGCAGCTCGTGATCATGAAAATGAATTACTTTCTACAATTGTTGATAACGCTGAAATTGAAATTCCAGCAGTTATGGTTGAACAAGAAACAGATCGTTTATATGAAGATATGAAAATGCGTATCGAACAACAAGGAATTCCATTTGATCAATTCATTGCTATGACAGGTCAAAACGTTGAAGAGTTAAGAGCGAACTTAACAACAGATGCTGAACGTCAAGTGAAACTAAGATTAGTCTTAGATGAAGTTGCGATTGTTGAGAATGTTGAAGTTACTGAAGAGGAACTTGTAGCAGAATATGCTCATTTAGCAGAACATTACAATATGGAATTGGATGCAATCAAAAATGCTATAAGTGAAGAAAATCTTAAGTACGACTTAAAAATTAGAAAAGCTTATGACCTTGTTAAAGAATTAAATTAAAGACGCTTTGCGTCTTTTTTAGCCAAAGGAGGTAAAGTAAGATGGAAGATCGTGAAATGATAGATATACAATATTTAAACAATACACCGACAATTGCAACGCGTGGTGTTATTGTTTTCCCAGAACAAGAAATTACAATTGATGTGGGTCGTGAAAAGAGTTTAATTGCAATTGAAAAAGCATTGGTTGATAATGATAAGTACGTTTATATAACGTCACAAAAAGATATTATGATTGAAGACCCTAGTCTCACAGATTTATATACTGTAGGATCTTTAGCAAGAATTGTTAAGGTAAGCCAAGAGGAAGGGTACTCACAGTTAACATTAAAAGGTTTATCACGTGCGCGTCATATCCGAATTATGGAAAATGAAGAAACGCTATTCTCTGATATTGAACTTTTAGAAGACTACATCGTAAATGAAGATGAAGCTGAGGATCTTGTATTAATGATCGCTCGTAATTTTGATGAGTTTATTAATAAGTTTTTACAAACACACAACCTACCAGAAGGTACGGTTGATCGTATGACTAACTTTACAAGTCCTTTAAGCTTATCAAATTATTTTGCACAAATTCTACCAATGCCATTTGATGAACGTCAAAAACTGTTAGAAAACTTAAACATCAATGATCGCTTATTTGTTATTTTAAACAATATGAGCAGTGAGAATGATAAGGTTTCAATTGATACGGACATTAATAAAAAAGTTAAGGATCGTATTGATGAGTCACAAAAAGAATACTACTTACGTGAAAAAATGCGAGCGATTCGTGAAGAATTAGGCGATACATCTTCTGGTAGTGATGATATTGAAGATTTACGTGAGCGTGTATTAAGCAATCCGTATCCCGAAGTCATTAAGAAAAAAGTACTTGATGAAATCAAACGTTATGAAATGGTTCCGCCAGCAAGTGGTGAATCAGGAGTTATTCGTAACTATCTTGATTGGCTATTGGATGTACCTTGGTGGCAAGAAACAAGTGATAATGATGATTTAAATCTTGTTGAACAACGTTTAAACGAAGATCATTATGGACTTGAAAAAATTAAAGAAAGAATATTAGAATACTTAGCAGTTAAACAAGTAACGAATTCTTTAGATGCTCCAATTTTAGCGCTTGTTGGTCCTCCAGGTGTTGGTAAAACATCACTTGCGAAATCGGTAGCTCGTGCTTTAGATCGCGAATTTGTTAAGATCAGTCTTGGTGGGGTACGAGATGAAGCGGAAATCCGTGGACACCGTCGTACATACTTAGGAGCACTTCCAGGTCGTTTTATTCAAGGAATGAAAAAAGCAGGAGTTATTAATCCGGTATTCCTAATCGATGAAATTGACAAGATGGGTGCAGATTATAAGGGAGATCCTTCAAGTGCAATGCTTGAAGTATTAGACCCTGAACAAAATAATGTATTTAGTGATCATTATCTTGAAGAACAATATGATTTGTCAAAAGTATTGTTTATCGCAACCGCAAACTATTTAGGCAATATTCCTGAAGCACTGCGTGATCGTTTAGAAATTATTAATCTTTCTTCATATACTGAAGAAGAAAAATTAAACATCGCTATTGATCATTTAATTGCTCGTAACTTAACCTTAAACGGTTTAAAAGCTGAACAATTAGATATTAATGAAGATATGATCAGACATTTAATTCGTCACTATACGCGTGAAGCAGGAGTACGTCAACTTGATCGTGTCCTATCTGCAGTTGCTCGTAAGAGTATTCTCTTAATTACAAAAGATAAGGTTGATAAGGTAACAATCACAAAGGATTTTATTAAAGATTGGTTAGGACCTGAAATGTTTGAATATGGTACAAAAGAAGCGAAGAATCAAGTTGGAGTTGTTACAGGATTAGCGTACACACAATTTGGTGGTGATATCTTACCGGTAGAAGTAACAAGCTTTGAAGGTAAGGGCCGCTTAGTCATTACAGGACACCTTGGTGATGTTATGAAAGAATCTGCTGAAATTGCGATCGGTTATGTTCGCTCAAACAGTAAGAAATATGACATCGATCCAAAATTCTTTGAAACTAATGATATTCACATTCACGTACCAGAAGGGGCTGTTCCTAAGGATGGACCAAGTGCTGGTATTACCCTAACAACAGCACTCATTAGTGCCTTAACAAACAAAGAAGTCTTTGCGGATGTCGCAATGACGGGTGAAGTTACACTTCGTGGTAATGTTTTACCTATTGG
>JAAZDN010000019.1 GCA_012512805.1 Erysipelothrix sp.
GTTGAAGAACATCTTCAAGCATCACGTCGTTTCTACAATAATAATGTCACCCGTTTTAATAATCTTACAGAACAATTCCCATCAAGTATTATAGCGAGCAATCATAATTTTAAAGCGATGGAATTGTTTAAAACAGAAGTTGAGAAACTTGCGAAAGTAAGTGTAAGTTTTTAAAAGTAATCATTATAAAGTTGACTGCGGTCAACTTTTTATGTGTACATAAAAACCAACACTAGGGTTGGTTTCGCTTAAAATTTTAAAATATTTAATCCAGTCGTTGGATCAACCTTACGATCAACATCACCTTCAATAATATCAATAAAGATTTCACCGGTAACACTAATGAATCCAGCGTTTAAATGACCACCAAGGGCATGTCCATTCTCATCACCTAAGGTAATGTGAAGATGAATATAGGGTTCATTGTTATTCTGGGTAATGTTACCATTAAGAGCTAAAAGTTCATAGTCACCTTCAAGTTCATGAGGATGATATGTTTTTTCAGCCGGTGTAAAGAATCCCATTGTGACCTTGTTGAGTGCACCGATTCCAGTGACGCTTGCGAGTCTAATGTTTTCCGCAACAATGACCGTATTGATGCTCTCAACAATTTCATCACCAATATCAAGTCTAAGGACAATCTTATTATTAAAACGAGTGTATTCCATAATTTCACTTCCTTTTGATTATTGTAGCATAATTGTGGATTACTTTGTTTAGAACAAATAACAAATTTGTCATCTGATTTGATCTTTCGATACTGCGAAAAGACTGATTTTTTGGTATAATGGCTAGAGCAAGGAGCTGAGTAATTGTGGTAGAAAATTTAAATGAGCAGCAGCAAGAAGCCGTTGTTACAAATGAAAAATATATTCGTGTTATTGCAGGGGCAGGTAGCGGCAAGACACGCGTTTTAACAACTAGAATTGCGCATCTCATTGATCATCTTGATGTGCGTCCTTTTCGTGTTCTCGCCATCACTTTTACAAACAAAGCTGCCAATGAAATGAAGGAGCGCGTTCGTCATATTTTAGAAGATCGTGGACTGGGTGTAAATGTCTCTACGATTCATGCCCTCTGTGTTCGTATTCTTCGTGAGGATGCAGTTGCGATTGGCTATCCAAAAAACTTTACAATCATTGATACACAGGATCAACGTTCGATTTTAAATGAAGCATACAAAGCTTTAAATATTGATCGTAAAGAATATACTCCAGGTGCGATTTTATCGTATATATCCAATCAAAAAGTTGGGGATGTAAGTATTGATATGGCCTTTGCTTTGGCCGATGATAATCCAATGCAAAAACCATATGCAGAAATGTATGCTTTTTATACAAAACGCTTAAAGGCAATGTATGCAATGGACTTTGATGATCTTTTAATCTTAACGAATAATTTATTTAAAAAATATCCAGAAGTACTTGCGAAGTGGCAACGTCGCTACTCACACATCTTAGTGGATGAGTTTCAAGATGTTGATAATATTCAATACAATATTATTCAATGCTTAGTTGGATCGGATAATCATTTGTATGTCGTGGGTGATCCTGATCAAACAATATATACGTGGCGTGGTGCGAATGTTGATATTATTATGCGCTTTGATAAGGACTACCCGAGTGCGCATACGGTCATCTTAAATGAAAACTATCGTTCAACCGATATGATTCTAGAAGGTGCAAACAGTATTATTATTAATAATAAGAACCGTGTGAAAAAAGATTTATTCACAAAGAAAAAATCAGAACATAAGATTAAACACTACAGTGGTGCTGGACCTGAATATGAAGCGAATTGGATTGCGGAACAGATCAATCAACTTATTCGTGATGGAGTGAACTATCGTGAGATTGCGATCTTATATCGTGCAAACTACTTATCTCGTGCCATTGAAAAAGGCTTACTGGACTATAAGATTCCGTACGTAATTTATGGAGGAACTCGCTTCTATGATCGTCAAGAAGTTAAGGATGCACTCTCCTATTTACGCATGGTTGTAACAGCTGATGATTTGGCCTTTATTCGTGTTATTAATAATCCACGTCGTGGCTTTGGTGATAAGGCGATTGATACCCTCTATGAAACAAGTGAAGCACATGGCATTACCTTATATGAGGCACTGCGTGATCACAATGTCTTAAGTGGTAAGGCTAAAAATGAAGGCTTAAAATTTGTCGCACTCATTGAAGAAGTTCGCACATACAATCCACTTGAAATCAACATTATCTTAAATAAACTATTAGTGGACAGCGGATATTTAAAAATGCTAGAAGCATCAAAAGAAGAGGACCGTTTAGAAAACTTAAAAGAGTTGATTAATGATGTTGAAGTGTACATGAAAAACAATCCTGAAGGAACACTCATGGAATACTTACAAATTATTAGTTTATACAGTGATAAGGAAAACTATGATACGGGAAGTTTTGTTCAACTTATGACCATTCATGCTGCGAAAGGACTAGAGTTTGATCATGTCTTTGTAGCAGGGATGAGTGATGGTGTCTTTCCAAGTGAACGCTCACTTATAGATGGTCCAACAGGTTTAGAGGAAGAGCGACGCTTGGCCTATGTTGCCTTTACGCGTGCTAAGAAAAAACTATTTTTAACCGAATCGGCAGGATACAGTTATGTATTAGAAAAAATACGAACAACATCACGCTTCGTCAATGAAATCGATAAGGATTATATTGAACATTATGGTGCCCAATTTGAAAATAAAACGCAGGCAAGTTTTCCACGCCCTAAAAAACAGATTGTTAACCGTAGCGTTATTCAAAAAAGTAGTGGTTTAAAACTAAAGGATGGCCAAAGGGTTGAACATAACATGTATGGTGAGGGTGTTGTTGTTGCAGTGGATAATGGCATCGCAACGATTGCCTTTATGCATCCACATGGACTAAAGAAAATTGTTGAAGGTCATGCCAGCCTCTCTGTGAAAGAAGGGAAATAAGATGGTAGAAAAACGCATATTAGAATTAAGGAAAATTTTAAATGAACATGCCCATGATTACTATGTCTTAGATAACCCTAAAATTAGTGATTATGACTATGATCTTTTATACAATGAACTGCTTGATTTAGAAAAGGCACATCCTGAATTTTTTGATAAGAATTCGATTACCCAAAAGGTTGGAGGAACGATCTTAAGTAACTTCACAAAGGTAAGACATGAGCATGAAATGTATTCCTTAAGCAATGCCTTTGATTTTGGACAACTTGAAGCCTTTGATCAAAGAGTACGCCAAGAAATTAAAGATCCTGAATATTTTGTAGAGTATAAAATTGATGGGTTAGCGATTTCGATCAAGTATGTTGATGGACACTTTACGCAGGCAATTACCCGTGGTGATGGAATCATCGGTGAAGATGTGACTCACAATATTAAGACGATCAAATCACTTCCCTTAACGATACCTGAAAAAGCACCCCTTGAAATTCGTGGTGAAGTCATCATTGATAAGAGTGACTTTATGAAGATCAATGAAAAACGCGAGGTTGAACATTTAGAACTGTTTGCGAATGCCCGTAATGCAGCGGCAGGAACGGTCCGTCAGTTGGATAGTAATGTTGCACGTGAACGATCACTCAATGCCTTCTTATTCCAAGTTGTGGATGCTGCACAGTATGGACTCAATACACAGGCTGAGGCCTTAGACTTTTTAAAAACACAAGGCTTTCGTACAGAAGCCCATGCAAAGACCTTCACGGATATTAAAGATGTGTATGCGTACATTTTAAGTTTAGAAGATAAAATTGAAAGTTTAAACTATGATATTGATGGAATTGTCATTAAGGTTAATGATTTAAGTGGACAAGCTGAACTTGGATTTACATCAAAGTTTCCAAAATGGGCGATTGCCTATAAGTTTGCCCCAACGGAAGTTGAGAGCGTCATTGAAGATATCTTTGTGACGATTGGACGTACCGGTAAGGCAACACCAAGTGCACGCTTAAGACCCGTGCTTATTGATGGAAGTACAGTAAGTTTTGCCCAACTTCATAATGAAGATATTATAAGACAAAAAGATATTCGTATTGGGGATACCGTCATTGTGCGTAAGGCTGGTGAAATTATTCCGGAAGTTGTACGTGTTAATTTTAATGAGCGGACCAATCAAGAAGTGTACAACTTCCCAGAAGTCTGTCCTGTGTGTGCATCAAAACTAGTCCGTGATCCAAGTGAGGCCCATCATTATTGTTTAAATAATGCTTGTCCGGCACGCTTGACTGAATCGCTTGCACATTTCGCATCTCGTGGTGCAATGAACATTGTTGGGCTTGGTGAAGCGACGATTGCTCAGTTTGTCGAAGCAAAATTATTAAACAATATTGAAGATATTTATCTTCTTGAAGCAAAAAAAGCTATAATATTAGAGTTAGAAGGCTTCCAAATGAAGGCAGTTGAAAACTTAATTCAGGCAATTAATGCCTCAAAAGAAAACTCCTTGGAACAATTAATCATTGGCTTGGGTATTCGTCACATTGGAAATAAGGCTGCGAAGTCACTGTCGCAACATTTCGATACCATTGAGTCGTTAATGGACGCTTCATTTGAAGAGCTCATACTCATTAATGATATTGGAAGCATATCAGCACAGGCTGTTGTGGATTATTTTACGAATGAGGATAATAAACAGCTCATATTAAACCTAAAAGATTTAGGCTTAACGATGCAGAGTGCTGTAAACGAGGTTTTAGACGATCACTTATTTTCAAATAAGACTGTTGTGATTACAGGAAGTTTTGAATCCTACAGTCGTAAAGACTTAACAGTGCAACTGGAAGCGTGGGGGGCGAAGGTCTCATCATCGGTGAGTAAGAATACAGATCTACTCATCTACGGTGAGAAAGCTGGAAGTAAGCTCACTAAGGCCCAAGATCTCAACATTTTAAGTTGGGATGAAACGCAATTTATTGAGGAGTTAAAAGCGTATGAAGAAAATCATTAGTCTAATAATTATTGCCCTAATCTTAGTGGGCTGTAGTCAAGAAGAAATTGTTGATGAAAATGTTGTGATTATAAATACTGATGAGGGTGGATATGACTATGTTTATCCCATCGTCAGTACATACAGTCGTTTTTTCCATACGGGAAAAGATTATAAGGAGATTGGAAAAGGTCTCGTTGATATTTCAAAGGATACGTTTGAAACACAGAAGTATGACTTAAAAGAAGGTACGATTTTAACAGATTATGCCAATGACTTTCAACCACTCGTTCATTTACGTGAGAGTACGGACAATCCTTATGGCTTAAATCCACAACGTGATACCCAAATTCAAGTCAATGATGTGACGATGGTTACGGGTCCGCTCTTGGTGAATGATATTTATGAAATCAACTTTGTCGATAAAGAGAATGCTGACGAAATCGCAGGCATAAGTGTAGCGATCGTCTTAAATAAAACGATTAATGGCGATAATGGTTTACCTGTAGAAGTGGATGATGACATCCTTTATAATTTTGGAACGGAAATTGCGGGGCCAAAATTAGAGTCTTATTTACGTAAGAAGCCAGCACTTGTGAATATACCGATAGTGATTGCGATCTACACAATTGATCATGGAAATGACAGCTTTCCTGGAAATTATGTAGCGAAAGCAGAATACCAAAGTCGTCAAGGAAAGTATGTTGCGATCAATCATCAATACTCAATCTTCCCATCAAGTCGTGGTCAAAATAAAGATGGCTTACTCAACAATAAAATCAATAACATGAAGGAAGCGGTCAATGCGATCTTACCTGAAGATATTGGACTTGTGGCCTACGGAGAATTTCGTGATGAACAACTCGTTAGCTTAAAAATTGATGTGAACTTCCAATCAAAAACATACACTGAAGTATCTGCTATAAGTCAATACTTGGCTCAGCTCTTACTAGAAAATGATATTAGTGCCCATACGATTATTGAAATCAAAGCACTGAATAAAACCATAGCGATTATCGTGAAAGGTGCAAATGCGAAAAGTATAGAAATAATAGAAATGTAGGGGACTTATGAACATAAAAGAAAGTGCACATAAAATCTATTTAGACTTCACTGCTGAAGAAAGTGAAGAAGTGTTAAAACAAATAAAAATATTAAATGAAGAAGTAGACTTCTTAAATACGATTGATACAGAACATGTTGAAGCAATGGAACTTCCATTTACCTTAAATGAGAATGAATTACGTATGGATACTGAAGGCGACGTCTTATCACTTGAAGACTTACTCAGTAATGCACCAGACGCAAGTGAAAACTTTGTTCGAATTGTGAAGGTGGTTGGATAATGGATAAGTATAATGCAATTGTTACACAATGTGACATTAAGGATGAAACTAAAAAAGGGTCTTTAAGTCATTTAAAAATTGCCTTAAAAGATAATATTTCAACCAAGGGTGTAAAAACAACGGCTTCAAGTAAAATACTTGAAAACTATACGCCTGTCTTTAATGCTACAGTTGTTGAAAGAATTATTAATGCTGGTGGTCACATTGTCGCGAAAACAACAATGGATGAGTTGGGTATGGGTGGTTATGGTAAAAATCCAGCAACTGGACCTACCTTAAATGCGATTGATCAAAACCGCATGGCTGGTGGATCAAGTGCAGGAAGTGCGGTCCTTGTCGCAAGTGGAGTTGTTGATGTTGCACTGGGGACAGATACGGGCGATTCAATGCGAATTCCAGCATCATACAATGGTATTGTTGGATTAAAGCCAACCTATGGCCGAGTATCACGATATGGTGTTGTACCGTATCCTGCATCACTGGATCATGATGGAATTTTTGCGAAAGATATTAAAACAGTCGCTACAATGTTAGAAGTTATTGCGGGCTATGATCGTCTTGATCAAGTAACAAGTCATAAAGAAGTTGAGCGCTACAGTGATCTTGATAGTGATGTTAACGATGTTAAGATCGCAATTTTAGATAACGTCTTAAATGAAATTGATAATGAAGAAATTATTGGAGCCTTTTATCGTCTTGTAAATGCTTTGGATCTTCGCTATTCTGAAGTAAAAACGGTCAGTATGGATGAAGACTTGTTTAAAGCACTACCCATTGTATATAAGATTATTGCGAATGCTGAAGCCTTTTCTAATCACTCAAATTTAAGTGGTGTTCCTTTTGGAAACCGTATTGCGGGTGATACATTCAGTGAAACAATTTTAAAAACACGATCAAACGGTTTTAGCTTCCAAGTTGCACAACGTATGTTTATTGGTGCTACAACACTCATGAGTGAGAACTATACTGATGTGTACGTTAAGGCCCAAAAGGTACGTCGTAAAATTGTTGATAACTTAAATGAAATGAAAGAGGATTATGACTTCATTATCGCACCTGCTGCAAGTCGTATTGCCCCACTTTTAAGTGAGGATGAAGATGAGCATGCGACCTTAGCCGATAGCTATATGGTCATGGATAACTTTAGTGGTCATCCAGGTATCGTCATTCCGCTTGGTACTAGTGAGTCTATGCCTTTTGGACTGTACATTAGTACGCGTGCCTTTAATGAAAAACAACTCTTAAGTTTTGCGGCTATAATTGAAGAAATGGTTGGTGAGCTATAATGAATTATGAAGTCATCATTGGACTTGAATTACATACTGAATTAAAAACAAAGACAAAGATGTTCTCGGATGCACCGATTACATATGCAGCGGAGCCAAATACAAGTGTCAGTCTTATTGACATGGCCTATCCAGGTGTACTGCCGATTGTGAACGGCCAAGCGATCGTCTTAGCGATGCGGGCTGCGATGGGATTAAATATGGACATTGATCAACTCGTAAGATTTGATCGTAAAAACTACTTTTATTCTGACTTAACGAAGGGCTATCAAATTACCCAAAATTTCTTCCCACTCGGAAGTCACGGACATATTACACTGGATAGTGGAAAAAATATTCGAATTAACCGTCTGCATATGGAAGAAGATACAGCGAAACAAACACATATTGGTGACTACACGCTTATTGATTATAACCGTGCAGGAAATCCTCTTATTGAAATTGTGAGTGAGGCGGACATTAATAGTGGTGCTGAGGCTGTGGAATTTGTAGAAAAGGTCGCAGAAATTTTAAAGTATCTCGATGTCAGTAACGTTAAGATGGAAGAAGGATCACTTCGTTGTGATGTGAACATTTCACTGCGTCCCTATGGATTTAAAAAATATGGACATAAGGTTGAAGTGAAGAACATTAACTCATTGAATAATATTGCGAAGTCCATTGAGTTTGAAATCAAACGTCAAAGTGAAATTTTAAATTCCGGAGAACTGGTCGATGAAGAAACTCGTCGTTTTGATGAATCACTACAACAAACCATTACGATGCGTAAAAAAGATCACTCCGTTGATTATCGTTATATGCGTGATCCTAATATTTTACCGATTCAAATTAGTGATGCGCTCTTAGCTCATACACGTGATAATCTCTTAGAGCTTGCGAGTGATCGTCGTGATCGTTATACAGAACTTGGAATTAAGAATGATGATATTAACATTATCGTTAAACAAAAAGAACTGTCTGATTTCTTAGATCTTGTCATAGAACATACAACACTGTATCAAAATGCAGCGAACTGGATGAATGGTGAAGTATCAGCCTACTTAAACAAGGAAAATCTTGAAGTGAGTGATTTACAGCTTTTACCAAAAGAACTTGCAGTGCTTATCAATAGTATTGAAGCAGGGAAGATTTCGAGTAAACAAGCTAAAATTGTCTTTGAAGACATACTCACAGGTAAAGAAACAGAAGCCGTTATTAAGGATCGTAACTTAGCTGTTATTAGTGATGAGACACTCTTACTTGGCTTTATTACACAAGCGATTGAAGCAAATCCACAATCATTAGAAGACTATCGTGCAGGACGAGATCGTGCACTGGGCTTTATAATGGGACAGGTTATGAAGCTGTCAGGTGGTAAGGTTGATCCAAAGAAAACCAGCCAACTGATTAAACAACAATTTGATAGTATGGTATAATATTCATATTATGTTACGGCATAATGGAGGATACAATGAAAAATAAAAAACAAATTAAAAAAGAAAGTGGCTTTAGAAGATTCTTAAAGTCACCAAAAACAACAATAGTATTTATGCTTGTCTTAATGACACCATTTTTAATCTTAGGTTTTATTCTTGTTCGTGATAAATTAGGAGCAGGAACACCCGTTGTGGGATCACGTAATGATCAACAATTAGCACATACGATTACAGATGATATGTTAAAAGAAATTGAAACAACGATCACGAGTGATACAGTTGTGGATCCAAAGGTAAGACTTACTGCTTCAACACTGCGTATTTATGTGACAGTGAATGAGGATACGAGTAAAGATGCAATTAAAGCACTGGGTGAAAGTGTGTATGAACAAGTCATCACAATCGTTCCGATTGATCCTTACTTTACAAACACAGAAACAAACAAGCAATACGACCTTGAAATTCATGTGTTCAATAATGTAGAAGATAAGAGTGCAGAAAACTTTGTTTACTTTGAAGTCATGCATGGAGCGACAATGGAAGCAACAAGCTATACATTTTTAACGGATGCGAAAAATCCAGAATTCAAAGAAGAAGTTCTTGAACTGATGGAACAAAAAGCAAAAGAAAAAGCTGAAAAAGATGCACAGGCACAAGAAGATGCTGAAAAAGATGCGGAAGAAGATACAGGTGGGGAGTAAAAACTCCACACCTTTTTTCAAAGGTCAGCACATAAAAGACTTAAAATGCACCGATATTTCCAATTTGGGATACGGTGTCTTTAAGCATAATGGATATACGATCTTTGCACTGAATGCCTTAGTTAATGAGCGTGTGGATATTGAACTCTTTGACATTAAACGTAAGTACGCAATTGGAAGGATCACCACGTATCATACAAGAAGTGAGAATCGTGTTGACATGAAACAAGCACATGTACTCAATGCGAACCGATATATTAACGTTGACTATGAAACGCAGGTAAAAATAAAAGAAGCGCAAATGACAAAGCTATTTAATCAGCCCGTTACACTTAAACAAGCCAATCAACAGTTTAACTACCGTAATAAGAGTGAGTTTTTCTATGCGAATCATAAACTGAATATGATCGATGATAAACATCAGTATCAACCGATTAAAACCTGTGTCTTATCCCTTCCGGCCATTAATACACTCTTACCCCTAATTGAAGAAGCACTGAACAATCATCCTCGTGCTCAAATATCAAGTGTCATCATTCGCCATAGTGCCTATGAGGATAAATCCCTCATAATCTTTGTAAGTAAGCTTGAGAATAGACACCAAGATAAAATTGCCCAGGAAATAATTGGTGCAACAGAGAACATAAAAGGTATCATTTTAAATGTTGGTCCATCAGAAAACCATCTCTTTAATGATAAGGAAGTCATGCTCTATGGAGAAGACTATCTTATTGAGAAGCTCATGAACAAACAATTTAAACTGACCAGTAAATCATTTTATCAAATCAATCAAGAACAAACAGTGAAGCTGTATGAAACGATTATTGATTTCGCTCAATTTAAGTCAAGTGATAATGTTGCGGATCTCTACTGTGGTGTTGGAACAATTGGGATTATTATTTCAGACTATGTAAACAGTGTTATTGGAATTGAAGTTGTCAGTGATGCCGTCAAAGCTGCTCAAGATAATATTGATCTCAATGATATTCACAATGTAAGTATTGTTGAGCATGACTTAAATGAAGACTTAAGTATTCTTGAAAATATTGATATTGCGATTGTGGATCCACCTCGTAATGGACTTTCAAAAACAATCATTGATAATATCGCCAAGAGTGAGATAAAAAAAGTAGTCTACGTATCCTGTAATCCATACAGTCAGAAAGAAGACCTTAAGTACTTTGAAGCCTATGGGTATCACATCGATAAGATCCAAGCTGTAGATATGTTTATTAATACACATCACGTGGAGGCTCTAGTATTGATGACAAGAGAATAGTCTGTTAGATGTCCTGAAAGGCTTGAAATCAATAGGTTTATGATTTTTGAACTAGATAATTATATGATTAATTTTTTAAAATTAGTGTTCAGAAATATCTTCTAAATACTTAGTCGTAGCAACACTATAAATATTATGAAAGGGTCGTGTCAACACTTTGGATATTTTGTAGGTCGTGTCAACGGTAAGGATGGAGTGAAGGAGTATGATAAATTAGAAGTTATTTAGGAGAATGATATGAAAAAATACCAAAGTTTAATTATTAAATTAATAATTATTGGTTTAATAATTTATAGATTAGGGATGTCAAACTTAACTATTATTGAGTATATAATTTTCTTCTTATTAGCTTATGATTTTTTTAGTAATAAAAATAAGAATTAAAACAACTCCCAGTATATAAAGCTTACCAAAGTAGAAGTTTCTAAGAGATAAATCTATAAAACTTGTACAGATATTGTAGGGAAGGAAAAGAAATCTTCCTCTATACTAAAATTAACCGAAAGAAAGGGGGGAATTGAAATGAATATTATCAAGTCGTTTAATAATACGATTGATTATCTTGAAACAGTTCTTGATGCTGAAATCAGCGAGAAGAAAGTAACTCAGTTATCCGGATATTCTTATGCTATGTTCAGTCGCTTGTTTTCTATTTTAACCGAAACAACGCTTTCAGAGTATTTAAGAAGCAGAAGATTAACTGAAGCAGCCATTATATTAAGAGATACGAATGAAAAGATTATTGATATTGCATTCAAATTTGGATATGAGTCATCTGATTCATTTGGGACTGCTTTTAAAAATTTTCATGGATTCACTCCTTCTGAGGTAAGAAATGGGAAACCGTTCAAATTAGTTTCTAGGGTGCA
>JAAZDN010000020.1 GCA_012512805.1 Erysipelothrix sp.
ATAAAGTACGAGTGCTGCAAATGCTGCCCACCCTTTTTCTTTTTTAGCTAGTGTGAATGCAATCCCTAGTGCAAACCATAGTTGTAGATTGTTCATGAACATGAACCCTAAACTTGTGATCATTGAGTAGAGCCCCATCCAAATCAGTAACAATAAGTTTACTTACTGTCATTGAGAATGTTGACAAAATACTCAACAGAACCAAAGGGTAGGTAATTTAGAACAGGGTGATTAACAATCTCTTCAAACTGCTCATCCGTTACATCCAAGTCCGATAAACTGTTGTAAAGATCAATACTTTCTAAGAAGTCTGTAATGATCGATTCTAAGTCCTCTGCATTCTTTGTTTCATCAAAGAGTTTCGCAACGACATCAAAGACGTCTCTATGATTATCGAGTGAATGTTTGATGTAGGCAGGATAGACAACGGCTAGGGCAACACCATGGGCAATGTTTGTAATGCCTCCAATAATTTCCGATAAGGGATGGGGTGTATGTGCTCCACCATTGGCTAAGGCTTTTCCGCCCAGTGTATCCGCTAAGGCAAGTTTGGCACGATAGTCCACATTTTTAGGATCAGCCAATACCTTCGGAAGATATTCAATGACCAATTTCATTGCTTCAATCGAATCAATACGACTGTAGTATGAGCCATTACCATTCACATAACTTTCAAAGGCATGCGTGAACGTATCAAAGGCTGTTGCGGATGTCATACGTAGTGGTAATGTTGTCATTAAGACAGGATCAATAATCGCTTCCTTTGAGAAGAGACTTGGATGATAAAATGTAAGTTTATCCTTGTCTAATGATAAGACAGCTGCCTGTGTTACATGTGATCCCGTTCCTGATGTTGTTGGAATTGAGATGATTGGAAGGATGTCATGATCAGCTGCATAATCGATTTTATGTGAGCTGTATGTATCAAAAATACGTGGCCAATCAAGAGTTTCAATCTTCGTTGTGAAGGCAATCGATTTCGCAGTATCAATTGAACTACCTCCCCCAACCGCAACAATAAAGTCAACATCATTAGAAATCGCCATCTGACGTCCAGCTTCTACGATTTCAATGGTTGGATTTGGCACAACTTGATCAAAGTGAAATACTTCAAGTTGCTCCGCACTTAAATTATGAATAACTCTTTGATTAAGCGGTTGTAGAAATACATCATTTGTTGAAACAACTAAACACTTTGTTCCGTATTTTTTCGCAATCTTACCAATTTCATCGGTTCGGTCTGCTCCAAAATGGATCCGTGTCGGTTGATAATAATTAAACATAAAGACCTCGCTTTCATACAACAATTATAGGCTACATTCATCTTTTATGTTGTCAATGATGTGTAACATCATTGTGGCAAAGATAATACATAAGCGTAAAGAAAAAGAGTGCTTATTACACTCCCTATTTCTTCTTAATATCACGATGGTCTACAAAGAGATTAATATCATCATGTTTGATTGTTTCTTTCAATAAATTCGCAAAGGTTACAGAGCGATGTTTTCCACCCGTACAGCCAATTCCAACGATCAGTTGTGACTTCCCTTCAAGTAAATAAAGCGGTATTGAAAACTCCAAGTAATTTTTAATGTGTTCAAAGAGTCCCTTAGCATCTGGACTTTCCATAACAAAGTCACGGAC
>JAAZDN010000021.1 GCA_012512805.1 Erysipelothrix sp.
AGATAGCGCTTCTTCATAACTTTGAGATGCATAGATTCGGGTTGTCATTTCTTGCGCTTGTTCGTGCAGACCTTCTTTTTTTAGTGCTTTTGAGGCAATTCCAATAAGATTAAAGATATTATCATCCGCACCAATAATTTGTGCTTTGGGTTTGTTTTGTTTCATATGAATGCTTTCCTTTCGTATTTTTGAATTGAATTTGTTAGTAAATTATGTTAGGATAAATTGGACAATTAAATAAATCTTCAGGGCAGGGTGCAATTCCCTACCGGTGGTAAAGCCCACGAGCTTGTAAAAGCATGATTCGGTGTAATTCCGAGGCCGACAGTAAAGTCTGGATGAAAGAAGATAAGCGTTTTATACGTTTTTTAGTGCTCTGGAATAGTTTCTTATTCCAGAGCTTTCTATTTTTCGTATGTCTTTTCTGCCTTGATTTTTATACAAATCAAGGTTTTTTTAATTGGAAAGAAAGGAGAAAAAATGCAAACAAAAGATTTTGAGTTTATGTCAATAGCTTTAACACTAGCAATACAAGGACAAGGAAAGGTATCTCCCAATCCGATGGTTGGCTGTGTGATTGTTAAAGAGGATCAAGTTGTTGCACAAGGATACCATGAAAAGTATGGTGGATATCATGCAGAGCGTAATGCTCTAATTCATGCGGGTGATGAAGTAAAAGGTGCTACAGCCTATGTAACATTAGAGCCTTGTTGCCATTATGGAAAAACACCTCCCTGCACGGATATCTTGATTGAAAAAGGTATTAAGCGTGTTGTCGTTGGGGGTTTGGATCCAAATCCCCAAGTAGCGGGACAAGGTGTCGATATTTTAAGGAAACATGGGATTGAAGTTAAAGTCGGTGTTCTTGAACAAGAGTGCAAAGAGCTGAATCATATTTTTATGCACTATATAACTCATAAGAAGCCTTATATTGCGCTTAAGTTTGGAATGAGTCTGGATGGGAAGATTGCGACCTGGTCGGGCGAATCCAAATGGATTACCTCACAAAAATCACGCGATCACAGTTATGCTTTAAGGCATCAGTATTCAGCAATCCTGGTAGGTATTGAAACAGTGATTCAAGATGATCCAATGTTGGATGCAAAAAAGAGTGAGTTTAAAAACCCAACTCGGATTGTCTGTGATACACATTTACGTATATCGGAAAAAAGCAAGATAGTTCAAACTTCGAAAACAATACCAACAATTATTGCGACTGCATCAGATGACAGCATTAAAAAGAAAAACTTACAAAAATTGGGTTGTGAAGTACTAGAAGTCGAAAAACTAAATGATCATCTTAATCTTGAAGATCTTGTTTTAAAAATTGGGAATCGTGGTATTGACAGTATCCTTGTTGAAGGTGGCGGTATCATTCATGATGCATTTTTACGCAATCAGCTTGTGCAAAGAATTCATGCGTATATAGCCCCGATTGTAATTGGTGGACAGCATGCAAAAAGTGCGGTATCTGGATTTGGATTTGAAGCTTTAAAAGATGCACCTCGATTTAAATTTAAGAATGTACAACAAATTGGTGACGACATCTATGTGGAAGGAGAATTATAAGCATATGTTTACAGGGATCGTAGAGACAGTAGGATCTGTGAAAAGTATTCGTCGTAAAGATAAAGCGATTGAATTGTTTATTGATTCTGCTTTAATCTGTGAAGATCTAAAATTAGGAGACAGTATATCAGTGAATGGTGTTTGTTTGACCGCAACATCCATTACAAAGCCACAGTTTAGTGTTGATGTCATCCACGAGACAATTCGTAGTTCATCACTAAACAAACTTACATCAAATTCTAAAGTGAATCTTGAACGTGCAATGCCAATGAATGGTCGTTTTGGAGGACACATTGTTAGTGGTCATGTAGATGGTGTGGGAACTATTCGAAAGATTCTGAATGATGGTAACTCAATTATTTATACGATTGAAGCGCCTGAAAATGTTATGCGATATACGATTGATAAAGGGTCGATTACGATTGATGGCATAAGTCTTACCGTAGCTAGTGTTTCTGAACGCTCATTTCAAGTAGCGATTATTCCGTTTACTGCGAGTGAAACAACCCTTTCTTTGCGAAAGGTCGGTGATACGGTTAACTTGGAATCGGATTTGGTTGGGAAATTTATTGAAAAGATGGTTAATAATACCACACGTTAACAGGATACTAGAAAGGAATATTGTTTATGTTTAATACAATTGAAGAAGCACTTGTTGCACTTCAAGAAGGGAAAATTATTATTGTTTCAGACGATGAAAATCGTGAAAATGAAGGAGACTTTATTTGTGCAGCTGCATTTGCGACACCAGAAAATATTAATTTTATGGCAAGCTATGGTAAAGGACTTATCTGTATGCCTTTAAGTGAGTCATTGGCATCAAAAATGAATCTTAAGCCAATGGTAGAAAAGAATACCGATAATCACGAAACAGCATTTACAGAGTCTGTGGATCATGTTTCGACTACTACGGGTATTTCCGCATTTGAGCGAAGTATAACCGCATTGAAAATGACTGAAGATTCAATTTCACCTGAGGACTTACGAAGACCTGGTCATATGTTTCCTCTAATCGCTAAAGAGGGCGGTGTTCTTGTTCGAAACGGCCACACTGAGGCAACGGTTGATTTAATGAAACTGGCAGACTTAAAAGAAATTGGATTGTGTTGAGAAATTATGGCTGAAGATGGAACGATGATGAAGCAACCCGAACTTGTGACATTCGCAAAAGATCATAATATGGTGTATATAACAATAAAGGATTTAAAAGAATACATTGCTCAACATAATTCAATCATTGAGAGAACGCCCGAAGTCAAATTGCCAACAGAATATGGCGATTTTAAGATGGTGGGTTATCGTGATATGCGCAATAATCAAGAACATGTTGCGATTGTTAAAGGGAATGTTTTTGATCAAGAACATGTTTTGGTTCGTGTTCATTCAGAGTGCCTGACAGGTGATATTTTTGGGTCAAAGCGTTGTGATTGTGGCGAACAGTTACACACTGCTTTGAAACGAATCGAAACAGCAGGGCATGGTGTTGTTATCTATCTAAAACAGGAAGGAAGAGGTATTGGCTTATTAAACAAACTCAAAGCCTATGAACTTCAGGAACAAGGATACGATACTGTCGATGCCAACTTAATGTTAGGGTTTAAAGAAGATGAAAGAACGTACGAAGTTGCGGCTCAGATTCTAAGAGATTTAGGTATACAGTCAGTTCAGTTAATGACCAACAATCCAGATAAGATCAATCAATTATTAGGTTTAGGTGTTAAAATTGCTGATAGAAGTGCGATTGAAGTTGAATCAAATGAATATGATGCGAAGTATTTAAAAACTAAAAAGACACGAATGAATCATTTATTAGATATTTAAGAGGAGGAAAATTAAATGAATCAAATTAAGAAATATGAAGGTACGTTCCAATTAGAAGGAGCGAAGTTTGGAATAGTTGTGGCACGTTTTAACGATTTTATTACATCAAAATTATTAGAAGGATCACTAGATGCATTGAAACGTCATCATATAAGTGATGAATCAGTAGAGGTTGCATGGGTACCAGGAGCCTTTGAAATTCCGCTAGTTGCTTCAAAAATGGCAAAATCAGGTAAATATGATGCCGTGATTTGTTTGGGAGCAGTGATTCGTGGTGCAACATCTCACTATGATTATGTATGCAGTGAAGTATCCAAGGGAATTGCATCCGTTGGACTAAAACATGATCTTCCAGTCATGTTTGGCGTCTTAACAACAGACAATATTGAACAAGCTATTGAACGTGCAGGTTCCAAAGCAGGGAATAAAGGTTATGAATCAGCAATCGGTGCGATTGAAATGGTGAGTTTATTACGTAATATGTAATACTATTAAAGCAGTTGACAAATGTCTACTGCTTTTTAATCTACATAAAAATAAAAACATGAGTGTAAATGCAGAGCTTTGCAAGACTCATGAGTGATTGAATGAGTTGATGTTTGTCATCAACGGTATGGAATGTTTTAGTTAGAAAAACACTTTTAATGGTATTCAATTCTTGAGTGAATTGTGCGACATCATCACTTGTATCGATGTACAGCATAAATGTTATATCATCTTTCATAAAATCTAATATTTCATTAAGTGAATGTGACAATTCAAGATGAGTGTATTGTTGGCGTGCAAGTAGTAAAGCATGACCAGCACAATCAAGTAGGGATTGATAAGCCTGTTCTTGTTTCTTAAGAATATGGGAGTTGTAGGTGTAATAAAATGAGGAGAATTGATTCATCAAGTCTTTGAGTGATTTATCTTTACTAGATGAATAGGATTCAACGATGAATTTCGTAGCGCTATTGATAGATTTTTTAAGCGTATCGTAAATACCATCAATAATGGGATGTCCGTGAATAAATTTGAGGTCTTCGTTGAAATCTTTGAAACGAGGCCTTATGCATTGTATTTCATAATGAGTATGTAATTGAAGTTCTTCAATGATAGACGATGTAGCTTTAAAACCATGGATATCATTATCAAGACATAGAAATATTTTTGTAATGTATTCATGATCAGATAAGTATTGATGAAGACTTTGTGATGAGAGACCACACAAAGCAAGATAAGAATGTTTTTTCCAATATTCTGGGTTTAAAGTTATAAATGATAATAAGTCAATTGGAGCTTCGAAGACATAGAGTGATTCACTACACCCCGGAATATTAAATGAGTAACGACTGTCAGATCCTAAAGTATTACCTTTACAGAGTTCATTGGATAAATGAGTACTGTGTCGATGTAGATGTTTGATGGAGCCATCAGGACTTTGTCCGACTGTTAATGTCAACGGTAATTGATAATGTCCTATAATTTGTTAAAGATGAGCCCTACTTTGTGGGGCCTTTTTTAGTAAGTAATTTGCGTAAGACCCTTGACGCCAAGGGTGTGTAATAGCGGGGATATGTTGTTTCTTTTTCTTAACTTCTACTATTTC
>JAAZDN010000022.1 GCA_012512805.1 Erysipelothrix sp.
CATGGCAAGATTACAATGTTTATACAAGACAAGAAGTCTTCGTATTAGAAACAATGGGTAGAGATGCTGGATGGTTAGCAGCTGCTGCAAACTTAAGCGGTATCGTTGACTTAACAATTTTACCAGAACAACCATTTGATAAAGAAGTGTTCTTAGCAGAACTTAAAAAAGTATTAGATGAAAAAAATAAAGCATACATCGTTGTTTCAGAAGGAGCACGTTATGCAGATGGAACTTACTTAGCAGCTGCTGAAAGTAAGAATGACTTATTCGGACATGCTATCTTAGGTGGATCAGGAGAAGCATTAAAGAGTTTAATCTTAAATGCTGGAGCTGCTGAACGTGTTAAAGTTCAAGACTTAAGTACAGCACAAAGATCACATGCGACAGAACAATCTTTAGTTGACGTTACTGAATCATTTACATTAGGTATGTCAGCACACATGCGTAGTATTGATAAAAACTTTACTGGTAAAATGGTTGGACTTGTACGTAAAGACTCAGAAGAGTACGATGTTGAATACATTGCAACAGATGCAAGCAACATTGCAAACCACGTACGTAACTTCCCAGTAGAATGGATTCTTCCAAACTACCAAGGTGTTTCACAAGAAGCATTAGATCACATGCGTCCTTTAATTAAAGGAAACCCAACAATTATTTATGATGAAGTAACAAACTTACCAAAACAAGTTACACCTTACTTCTTAAGAAAATAATAATATTCATTAAACTGAGCCTAGCTCAGTTTTTTTATACGCTTAATAAACGGATAGTATAAAGATATACTATAAAAAGATTATTAAATAAAAATCTTTTGAAATTCTTTGAAAGTTTTTGAAAGTCAATCACTAGATAAAAGCCTTATATCATCGTATATTTGAGAACTATTACAAGTTATGAAAATATTTTCATAAAATAATTGAAACAAAATCATTAATTTTGTTGACTTTACATCATGGATAATCTATAATGTTAATTAAGCAGAAATGCTCTTATTTCACAAGGAGGAATAACATGAAAAAACTTATCACAAGAATTACTGCTGTTACAGCAGTGGCACTAGTGTTAGTAGCATGTGGCGGCGGTGGAGGAAGCTCTATCGGATTAACTACGGAACCTAACGGACGTAAATATCACGCATTCGCATTAGCTACAAGCTTTAACAATGCACCTGCATTTAACCAATACCACTCAAGAAACTTAAATGAATGGGGAGTAAATCCATCAAGTAACACTGCTCGTTACGCTAACGACTACCAAGATGGTGTACTTGAAACAATGCGTTTATCTAACCCAGAAACTGAAAAAACACAATTCAAAGATGCATTCTTAGAATATGTAAAATCATGGAACGAAAACTTACCTGAGTTACCATTATATGCTAACCAGTACCATGACTTATATAACAGTGCTAACTTAGTAAACTTCAACACTGGATCATTATGGCAATGGCGTGAATCAATCGTCGAAGCAACTTCACCAAATGATACTGTAGTTATCGGTGTTTCTTCAGCATTCAACGGTGACTTCATTGTTGGATGGACAAACTCAGCATACGATGAAGACGTTAGAACATTAGTATTCGGATCAGGACTCTTAGTTGGGGACGAAAACGGAACTATGTCACCTAACTACATGACTGAAAGCTTTGAAATTTCAGAAGACCAAAAAACTTGGACATTCAAATTAAAAGAAGATGTTGTATTCTCAGATGGTACACCATTAACAGCTGATGATGTTATGCATACATACTTATTCTATACTCACCCAGGAATTGAAAAAGCTGGTGCTGCAGTTACTCGTAGTGACTTAAATCTAACTTACGTTGGATGGGATGACTTCGAAGCAGCAATGACTCCTGAAGGACATGATCCAGAAGCTTTAGGTGAAGATGGAAAACCAGTTGGAGCAGCATGGGATGATACTAAATTAGACGCAGCACTTGCTAACTTTGAAGGATTCAAGAAAATTGATGACTACACAGTACAATTCAACTTCGTAGATGCAGAATTTACAACTTGGGCATCATTTGAAGGACAAGATATCTTACCTGAACATTACTACTCACCAAACGGATTCGATCATGCAAACGTTCGTGCAGCATTAATGGCTAAACCTTTAGGTTCAGGACCTTACGTATTCAACGAATATGAACCAGGACAATATGTTAAATTCTCAGTGAATCCACATTACCCAGGTAACGTTCACGGAGTTAAACCTGCAATTCAAAACATTACGTACAAAGTAACTGCAAATGAAACAGATGTAGATGAATTAAGAAGTGGAACAATTGACTTATTAGCAGGTCAAATTAACGGAACTAAGATCGATCCAGTTAAAGCTGATATCGAAGATGGAAAAGACCTAGGATACAATGTATACAAACGTCACGGATACGGTTACTTAGGATTCCATAGTGACTTTGGACCGGTACAATTTAAAGAAGTTAGACAAGCATTTGCTTACGGTATTGACCGCGAAGAATTCATCGAAACATTTACTGGTGGATACGCAGAAACATTACAAGGGCCTTACTCATTAGCATTCGTTAAAGAACCAGCTGATTACATCCATGATACACCTTGGGATATTTCAACAGCTTGGATCGAAGAAAATCTAATTAACTATAAGAAAGATCCTGCAGCAGCTGTTAAATTAATGGAAGATGCTGGATGGGTTCGTGGTAAAGATGGTATCTTTGCTAAAGAAGTCGACGGTAAAGAGATGAAAGCAGTAGTTGGTATTGCTGGTGGATCTCAAGACTGGGCTGACGCATTAAACTTAAGTACTGGCGCAATGGAAAAAGAAATTGGTATTAAAGTAATTGTTGAATCAATTGACTTCGCAATTCTATTAGACCACTTCTACGGAACAGGTAATGTCGGGAAATAAGTTGTAATTTAGTTAAAAAAATCATATAATATATGTTAGTTAGGATTAGCCAATAGTTGAACTATTGGCTATTCCTTTAAATGTTTTAGGAGGTAGTATTATGAATGATGAGAAAGATAGTCGCTTTAAAGTTTTTCTCGGAAAGACAATGCCAACAATTGAATATACAGTTAGAAGATTACTATATTTAATTCCTGTGGCAATTGGAATTTCCTTTATTTTGTATTTAATTATTGATCAGATGCCTGGTAACCCAGCTGCAGCACTTATGGATCCAGATAAGCCGTATGATTTAGCCTTACTTAAGGCAATTGAGAAACAATTAGGTCTTGATGGTCCGTTACATGTCCGTTACTATAAGTGGTTAGTTAACCTATTACAAGGAAACTTTGGTTATTCAACACTTGTTGGTGGTGGAGCAGTAGGACCATATATTGCGAAAGCAGTTATGAATACGTTTAGAGTAAACCTCATTGGATATATTCTTGCAATCGTAGTCGCTTTAATAGTAGGTATTAAAGCAGCCGTCGATCGTAGATCATTATTTGATCAGTTTTGGACTGTATTCTCATTAGTAGGAATATCAATGCCAGGATTCTTCTTTGCAATGATCTTAATCTTTATTTTCGTTATTAATTTAGGGTGGTTCCCAATGAACGGAATGGGTTCAGCGTCATTACCATCAGATGCAAGTCAATGGGTTGTCTTTAAGGATATGTTATATCACATGTTCTTACCGGTCATGGTCGTCTTTTTAGGGGCACTACCAGGATTATTCCGTTATGTTCGTAACTCAATGTTAGTCGTACTTAACCAAGATTATATTAAGACAGCACGTGCTAAAGGACTTAAAGATAAGACGGTAATCTATCGTCATGCCTTTAGAAATGCACTTTTACCAATTGTTACGGTAATTGGTTCAATGATGCCAGGTCTATTTAGTGGTTCTATTACTGTTGAAGCAATCTTTGTTTATCCAGGGGTTGGTCAGTTACTAAACCGTGCAATTAACAGTCGTGACCGTAACGTTACGATGGTATTATTAGTCTTCTTTGCAGTACTTCAATTAATAGCAAACTTAATCGTTGATGTTTCATATGCATTAATTGACCCAAGAATTAGAGTAGGAGGCGGTTCAAGTGAGTAAAAAAATTAAAAAGAAAAATGTAAATGTTGTGAATGAAGGACAAGAAGTTGTTGATTCACCATTTAAAATTTATGTTGAACGCTTCAAACGTAATAAATTAGCAATGTTTGGTTTGTATTTAACCTTATTTGTTGTGGCATTAATTGCTATTTCTTGGATATATGTTAAAGTATCAGGATATGACTTATCAGCCTTAAATCATGCTGATAGAAATTTACCTCCGAGTTTAAAATATCCATTTGGAACAGATAAAGACGGTCGTAGTTACTTTATTCGTGTCTTGTATGGTGGGGTTATCTCACTACAAGTTGGTTTAATTGCAACCGGTGTTGCGACACTATTAGGTGTTGTTTTTGGTGGTATCGCAGGATACTACGGTGGTGCAACAGACAATATTATTATGCGACTTGCAGAAATGGTTTCTTCATTACCACTACTTCCACTAGCAATTACAGTTCAAGCAACATTCTCTCACTTAACACGTGAATCACGTTTTATGATCATGATTATGTTTATTGGACTTACAGGATGGACTGGACTTGCAAGAATGATCCGTGCTCAAATTCTTTCACTTCGTGAACAAGAATTTATGTTAGCAGCACGTGCTATGGGAATTAAACCGAGTGAACAAATTCGTCGTCACTTGATTCCTAACGTTATTGCACATGTTATCTTATCAGCAGTGTCTTCATTCGCTGGTGCGATCATGGTCGAAGCGACACTTTCATTCTTAGGACTTTCAGTACAAGAGCCAACACCAACGTGGGGACGTCTATTAAACCTTGCGAAAACTTCAACAATTATGAAGGATCAATGGTGGCTATGGGTCTTCCCAGGTATTATCTTAGTTACACTAATCATTGGGGTTAACCTCATTGGTGAAGGACTAAATGATGCTGTAGATCCAAAATCTAACGTTAAATTTAACCGTGCTGTACCAGATCGTAAGAGATTTAATTTCTTCCGTCGTACACAACAAATTGAAAAACAATAAGAGTATTTAAATTTACATTTGGAAAGAATAGGTTAACCTATTCTTTTCTTTTGCGATTAAGGTGACTATAGCCACTAGATACTTAAGCTTAAAAATGGTATGATTATTAAGATAAAAATGTAATGAAACTTTTAATATTGAGGAGTTGATCAGATGTTTGATCCAGAAAAAAGAAGATTAAAAAGAGCCGAAGAAAAAGCAAAGACAGAAGAATTTTTAAGGTTAAAAAAAGAAGCTAATTTTGAAAAAGGAGACTATTGGGCATTGATCGTTGCTGCAATGACGACGATACTACCGGTTGCGCTATTAACGTTTGTCGCAATATTCTTTTTCACGATGTTATTCTTTAGGTTTTTCAGGTGAAAAAATTTAATCCACTATTACTAGTAACCGTACTCGCAACTGCAGTCTATGGATATATACTGTGGCTCTATTTTGGGGTGATCAATAGTTATTTTTCAGAATACAAAATATTTTATGTTAAACAATTTAGAGCAGAAGATGGCCATAAACTTATTTTAGGACTCTTTGTTTCAATTGCACTCTTTACATTAATCTATTTATTGTATGCATATTACGATCATAAGACTATTAAAATGTATGGGATTGATACATATGATTATGCTGAGAAAAACAATTTTTACAGTACGGCACGTATAATTCAATATGTGATTTTAGGTTCAGGTTTATTTTACTTTGGTGGCTTAAGCTATCGTGCCTTTAATATTCATGAAACGATGGCAATGGCTGATCTCATGTCAACGATGGCCATCATTATCATGTATGAATTTCAATTGGTATATTTCGCGATACTTAATGTTATGTTATGTGTTGAAGTCTATAAATATTATCGAGATAAGTATTTGTAGAATTGAAAATAAATGTACTTAAGTAGGACGGTTACTCAGCAGGGTAATTGTTCTTTTATTATGTTTTTTCACTAATATTAACACTAATATACTTCATTTTTCACTATATTATGTCTTTTGTCACTAATTCACTGTAAACGCTTGCATAATTACAAAAATAGTTTATTATTTAATATACAAACGTAAATGGAGGTGAAAACATGCGCAACGCTCGTACTTTATCAAAGCTTGTTACAAAGGTTATCAAAGATCAGAATTTAACACTATTACTTGAAGGAGAGTTACTTACACTCAACTATAATAAAGTTTTAGAAATGTTAAGTGAAGATGAGGCAAGAATTATTAAGGCGGATTTTATTGATAAGCTTGATAAAGATTGGTATATTACGTATTATTCTCGGTCAACATATTACCGCTATCGTCTAAGAGCTATGGACCGGTTCATTAAAATCATCGAATCGACTTAATTTTATTGAACAATTGGCTTAAAAATGCTAAGATATGGTGAATACTAGGAGGTATATGAATGTTAAAAGGAATAGCTGCTTCATCAGGTTACGCACAAGCGAAAGTATATCGTCTTGAACATCCTGTTTTAATAATTGAGAAAAGAGATGCGAATAGCGAGGAAGAATTAAGTAAGTTTGAAAGTGCTCTTGAAAGTACACGTACTGATATTCGTAATATCCAAGCTAAGGCTGCTAATAAGCTGTCAGAAGAAGAATTAGCAATCTTCGATGCACATCTAGAATTTACGAACGATCCAGGGTTGATTGATCAAGTTATCGCGATGATTAACAGCGATAGTGTCAATGCAGAATACGCACTTGATTTTGTTGCGAATACATTTATCACAATGTTTGAAGCAATGGAAGATGCATATTTCAAAGAACGTGCTGCGGACATCAAAGACGTTACGTACCGAATTAAATCACATATCATGGGAATTAAACTTTCTGACTTACCACTAATTGATGAACCTGTCGTTATTGTTGCATACGACTTAACACCAAGTGATACAGCTCAGTTAGACAAAGAATTTACAAAAGGGTTTGTTACTGAAATTGGAGGCCGTACATCACACTCAGCGATTATGGCACGCTCACTTGAAATTCCAGCTATTGTTGGAGTTACAGGTGTTCTTGAAGCATTAGAACAAGATCAAATGATCATTATGGACGCAATTGAAGGTGAAGTTATCACAGATGCAGATGCAGAAACTTCAGCTAAATATGTTAGCTTAGCAGAAGAATATGAAGCATATCGTGAAAGTTTAAAAACACTTAAAGATGCAGAGTCTGTAACCTTAGATGGTCACCATGTTGAAATTGCTGGAAACATTGGAAATGCTCTTGATGTAGATGCAGTACTTGAAAATGGTGGAGAAGGTGTTGGACTTTACCGTACTGAGTTCTTATACATGGAAAGTAAGGCTTTACCTACTGAAGAGGAACAATATGAAGCATATAAAGTTGTTCTTGAAAAAATGGAAGGTAAACCAGTTGTTGTTCGTACACTAGATATTGGTGGAGATAAAGAACTTGACTATCTACCATTACCACACGAAATGAATCCATTCTTAGGCTATCGTGCAATTCGTCTTTGTTTAGACCGTACAGATATCTTTAGAACACAACTTCGTGCATTAATTAGAGCTTCAGTCTATGGGAAGTTAAGAATCATGTTCCCAATGATTGCTACAGTACAAGAATTCAAAGATGCTAAAGCACTTTATCAAGAAGAATATGACAAACTTGTAGCAGAAGGCGTTGCAGTAAGTAATGAAATTGAAGTTGGAATGATGATGGAAATTCCTGCAGCAGCAATCCTATCAGATCGCTTTGCGAAATATGCAGACTTCTTCTCAATTGGTACAAACGACTTAGTACAGTACTCAATGGCAGCAGACCGTATGAACGAAAAAGTATCATACTTATACCAACCATTAAACCCATCACTCTTACGTCTTATCAAGCTTGTTATTGATGGAGCACATAAAGAAGGTAAGTGGGCTGGAATGTGTGGAGAAATGGCCGGCGATCCAATTGCATCACCAATTCTACTTGGTTTAGGATTAGACGAATTCTCAATGTCAGCGACAAGTATTCTTGAAGCACGTAAGGTAATTCGCTCACTCAACTTTGCAGAAATGCAAACATTAGCTGAACAAGCACTTGACTGTGACTCAATGCCAGAAGTTATTGCATTGATGGAAGAAAACTTAGCATAGTTAAGCCAAAACAGGATATCAAATTATCCTGTTTTTACTACTTAAATGTCACCGTGGACGTAGTACGTGAAATATTTGAGTAAAAAGTGTAAAATGATAGAGAACATAAAATGAGCTAGATGAGGTGGCATATGCAAACAGAAAAACGAAGAGCCTTTTTAATAAACTTAATGTACTACAGTACAATACTTGTTTTGGGCTATATTTTTATTAAATATTTTTTAGGTGAATTATTCCCATTTGTATTAGGGTTTATTATTGCCTTTATTTTAAAACCATTAATTCGATGGATTACAAAGAAATCTAAGGTTGGGAATAAAACAATATCGATTATTATCTTAATCATATTTTATGCCTTATTAGGGTTAGGACTCTTCTTCGCGATTGTTAAGATTGTTGCGATACTCAGTAATTTATTTGAACAGGCACCACATATTTATTCAGCTGAAATCGCACCAGCAATAACACGTATTTCTTCGAAGTTCTCAGACTTTATTCTACGTATTGATCCTGAGACCTTATCCTTTTTACAACAGTTTGAGACTACAATATTAGATTCTTTAGCTAATTTTGTTAAGAACTTCTCGACAACCGCAATTTCCTTCTTAACAAATATTGTCACAAAAATACCGGCATTTTTCTTGGCATTCTTCTTCTCAATTATCTCTTCATTCTTTATTACGCTTGATTATGATAAGATTACAAACTTCTTTAGCATCCAATTTTCTGGAAGTTTAAAGACTGTGTATGAAGGGGTTCAAAAAAATACGATTAGTGTACTATGGAACTTCTTTAAAGCCTACATTGTTATAATGGGGATTACCTTTGTGGAAAGTGCAATAGCACTGACAATACTCCAGTATGGAAATGCAATTGGGATCGCAATTATTATTGCGATTGTAGATGTACTCCCTGTATTAGGTAGTGGAACAGTCTTAATTCCATGGGCAATTATTGAAATGATTAATGGTAATGTATATGCAGGTATTGGACTTCTTGTCTCTTATGTATTAATTACAGTGATCAGACAAATTATTGAACCACGTATTGTAGGGGATCAAATAGGACTCTATCCACTTGTAACACTTATGTGTATGTACTTAGGTACACTCTACTTTGGTGTTGCGGGCTTATTCGGGGTTCCAATTCTCGTTACAGTACTTGTGAAACTTCAAGAAGATGGCATTATTAAATTTTATACGCATCCAAAAGAAATGGTTGTACCAAGCATTAAAATAGATAAACAATTAGAATTAAATGAACAAACAGAAAGTACTCATGAGGGAGAAGAAAATGATGAAACAGAACTTTGATAAAGACTATGTTTTAAATACAGTCGAAAGGATATTGAATGTTGAAAGTCCAACAGGTTATACTAAAGATGTAGTTGAGGTTTTAAAAAAATATATTGATGAACTTGGATATTCACATTCACGAGATCAAAAAGGAAATTTAATGGTAACAATTGAAGGGCATGATGAAAGCTATGTGCGTGGAGTCAGTGCCCACGTTGATACACTAGGATTAATGGTACGTTCAATAAGTAGTGAAGGGCATTTAAACTTTACAGTCTTAGGTGGACCGATCTTAAATACATATGATGGAGAGTACTGTACAGTCATTACCCGTGATCAAAAGCGCTACCGTGGAACCGTATTATCAAAATCACCAAGTTCGCACGTCTATGAAGATGCTACAAGCCGTAAGCGTGATGCAAACAACATGTATATTCGTTTGGATGAGAACATAAAAAATCGAGAAGATGTCATAACACTTGGTATTAACCATGGTGATATTATTGCGATTGATCCAAAGGTTGAAATCAATCCATCAGGCTTTATTAAATCACGATTCTTAGATGATAAGATTTCTGTTGCTCTTGTTCTTGGTGTCTTAAAATATTTTAAAGACAATACGCTCAAACCAAAATATACGACAAAAGTATTGTTTAGTACGTATGAAGAAGTTGGACACGGTATGGCCCATCTTCCAAGTGATGTTAAAGAGCTCTTATCGATTGATATGGGAAGTATGGGCCTTGACTTAGCCTGTACAGAATATGATGTTAGTATTTGTGCTAAAGACAGCTCAGGACCTTATGATTATGATATGGTATCTACACTGATTAAGATTGCACAAACAAACAACTTGAACCATGCTGTTGATATTTATCCAATGTATGGATCAGACACAAGCGCAGCACTACGTGGTGGAAATGATATTAAAGGTGCCCTTATAGGACCTGGAGTCCATGCCAGCCATGGTATGGAAAGAACACATATTGATGGTGTTCTAAGTACGATGTCACTCTTAAGTGATTATCTGTTAGAGGAGGAATTATGAAACTTTTAGTAATAGTAGATATGATCAATGGATTTGTTTATGATGGAAATATGGCCTTTACTGAAAGTCAGGCTGTGATTGATTCTATCGTTAAACTGGCCACGCACTTCACGAATAAAAACTATGATATCCTTGCCTTTCGTGATGAACATCTAGCCGATTCGCTAGAATTTAGGGCCTACCCTGTGCACTGTTTAAAGGGGAGTACTGAAAGTGAATTGATTTCTGAATTACAGATCTTTGAAAATATAATCGACAATCCGAAGCGAAGTACAAACGGTGTGAACACACCACAGTTTCAAGCCTTACTTCAAGAAAAAACATACACAGAAATTGTTGTAGTTGGTGTATGTACGGATATATGTGTCTTACAAACAACACTCAGTTTAATTACCCAATTTTATGAGAATAATTTGGATATTAAGGTAAGTGTCGTGAGTGACGCTGTCGCAACCTTTGATAGTGAGGCTCACAACGGAGCACAGTATCATGATTTTGCACTTGCATTAATGAGTAATGCAAATGCCAACATTACAACATTAGAAGATATTATTGAACATTAGACAACACTCGTTGTCTTTTATTTTGAATGGGGGAAAAGTATGAGCCAAATGTATCATCCGATTAGTGGAAAACGCATCCATATTTCTGAACTTGATGACGCAAGTTCATTTATTGATGATCGTCTTTACACGCCAAGTATTTGGGGAAAGTTTTATACGGATGAAGCAGATCAAAAAAACCGTACATACGGGATCGAAATAGAATTAAACACACCAACAAGAAGTGATCGCAAACGCATTGCGATCTGTAAACAAGTACTACAAGTATTAAATAGAAATGGAAAACATTTTCATATTATGCGCGATAACTCAGTGCGTAACGGTATTGAAATTGTATCGGAACCAATGACTTATAATTATTGGATGAGCCGCTTTGATTTTAATAAAATCAACCAACTTTTCACAGATCTAAACTTAACAGCAACGATTGATACTGGACTGCATATCCATGTAGGAATGGAACACTCACGCCGAATGAAAGAATTGTATTTACAACTCTTTAGCGTCAGTTATCCATTATGGGTCCACTTATCTGATCGTCGTGTTTTGAGACTACAAGAACGTTATGTCTCAACTGAGTTTTTCTATAAAAAACCAGAAATGAAAAAAAGATATGAACAAACAATTAAATCATTAGTAAAGCGTGGTAGTTCAAAGGTAAACTACCAAGGTGTTGTTTATTATGAATATAATTTTGATGATCGCTATACAGGCTTAAACTTTTATAACGAGAAAACAGTGGAATTTAGAATGTTTGCGGGAACGGATAACTTCCTAGAAATTATGGAATATCTAACCCTAGTCAACTTAATTACCGTACTAGCAGATGAAATATCTATTTCAAGACGCAACAACGTATACAATCTTGATATCTTTGTCAGAAGAACAAATACAGAATTGATGCTAGAAAAAGCAGTGAAATACCTACGCTTTGTAAACCATCATAAAAATAGTAATCGAATCTACTACAATGAATTTATGCACCTTGATTCACACTGGTATCAAATTCCAATCAACCAAGTAAAACGTAAGGACTTTATGCTTGATAAAAAGATATATAAAGAATATCAGATGTTACTAGAAAGATTGAAGGCCAATCAACAATTTCCAGAAGCTGCGAACATCCGCAGTGACATCAACAACTTACTCTTAAATAACTTATCAGAAGTTGTGAGACATAACGGAAAGATTTCAGCCATTGGACTAAGATTGAGTACATATCCACAAGAATACGATCGCAGTGAAGCCTTAAAACGATATGTATTTTTACGCGGTGTAAACAGTAAACTCATTAAACGAGAAGACTAACTGTAGATCGTCAAACCAACAACGATACACAAGGTGATGAGAGTGTTCAAAATGAACACTCGCATCACCTTTTTTTTCTTAACTATTTATCACATTATGAATAAAATTGTGTTGACAGAACAATAATGAACAAATGCTTGTATTTTTTCAAATAGTTTTCACAAACGATTGACAAACATACTATGGGTGAAGTAATTCAAAGTACCATTAACACTTTAAGTGTACTATGTTAAGCAAAGACTAAGGCTTTCGATAATGAGATTGCGGTAAGTTACATGCAAATAAAGGAGAATATAGTGTTGATGCCTACATGAACTTCAAATTGGAAGTTAAAAATAGAATCATTATTTCCGCTGTGCCCATAATTTTATTAATAGTGTTCTATATAATTACACAAAGTGAGTACAATGGTATTATTACAGGATTAGCATTAAGTTTTTCAACAATGATTTTATTGAGTATAGTGAGTTTAAAATTAAGTGTTTTTAAATAGATCATAAAAAACCTATATAGGCTCAGAATAATAGCCTTTTATAGGGTTTTTATGATATCTTTGTAACGCATACCGTATACTTTTTAAATTATAAACGCTTTACTAATTACAAACCCATTTCCCATCTACAAAATTACAACTCGCATTATTATTGTTTTCTGTGAGATCTTCTAGCGGAATTGCTTGTTCTTCAGCAATAATCTCTTTTAGAGTATTCACGATCGTATCGTAGGGTTGGGCACCACTAATAAGATATTTCCCATTAATAATTAAGGCAGGGACACCACGTAAGTTATACGTATTCGCACGCTCTAAGTCTTTTAGAACTTCATCTAAGGTATTGGGATCATTATATGCTGTTTTCCAAGCATTAAAATCAATCGATGTTTGTAAGACTAAGGCTTCAATGATTTCATCTTGTTCAATGTCAACATTCTCAACGAATAGACCGGTTTGAAGACGATCAAAGACTTCCCAATAAACAGCTTGTCCAGCGACAAGTCCCGCTGCCTTTGCAGCTACAAGTGCATTCTTTGATGTAGGGAAATTAAAGTTTGCCTTTGCCATTCCCTCAATGTTAAAGCGCTGTTGTGCATCGTTTTGATTTGCGGCTTGCCAGTGAGTCAAAACTTCTGTTTTGGCGCGTGAGCGCGATCCAAACATCGTTGTAAAGGCTGCATCATCCCAAGCTAAGGCAAATGAGCGATGAATGATATCGAGTTCAGGAATTTCTGCTTGAATCTCATGCATACGCGCTGACATCGGAAAACAAAAACTACAAATTACATCGTGGAAAAATTCTACTTTCATAATAACCTCCTAATAATTTCTTACTTTCATTCATTATAATGCACAAGGTTCAATATTCAATACAAATGCATTTTTGAATAAACTACAATACACTCAGGTGATAGTATGAATAATAGAATAACCATCAATAAACCCCAACACTCTTCATTCAATGAATAAACAACAAAAACAAACAACAAAAACAAACAACAAAAACAAACAACCCCAGTATATTTCGTTAAAAGACAAAACCCTAACATACTTTTCTATCCATAAAAAATGCCGGCATCATGTGCTGGCATTTTATGTCTAATTAAAGTAAACGGAGTATTTCTTGATCTTCTTTGCAAAGTGTTCACTGACAAAGACTTCTAAAGTAAAGCCGACATCATCTTGTTTAATAATTTGTGTCATATTTGAACTAAAAAGTGTATCAAGCAGTTTATTGTCTGTATAAGGAATCTTTAGGGTTAACTTATGATAATCTTTGAGAATATATTGTTTTATATGCTCAAGTAGCATTTGAATATCCGATGGATTATGTGCACTTAATCGTAGTGATTTTGGATCAGCTAAGTAATCTGTTACCAGATCACTTTTATTATGAACTTCGATCATTGGAATGTGTTCAGCACCAATTTCCTTTAAGGTATTCAGAGTTGTTTGTTTATGTATTAGATAATCTTCTGATGAAATATCAAGGACGTGTAATAGTAGGTCAGCATCCTTTACCTCAGATAAGGTACTTTTAAAAGCATCAATGAGTGTATGATGTAAATTGTTAATGAAACCAATCGTATCAGAGAGTAAGAAGTTTGGCATATTATCAATCGCAATGTTACGTGTAAATGTATCCAGTGTTGCGAATAACATATCTTTTACAAAGACAGTATTGGTATTATTTGAGAGGTTTAAGATAGCGTTCATGATCGTTGATTTTCCAGCATTTGTATACCCAACAAGTGCCACTCTGAAAATGTCATTTTTTTGCCGTTTTTGCATCTGTGTATGTTGTTGAACTTCCAAATTATCTAACTGTTTCTTTAGGATTGTGAGTTTCTTATTTAAATCACGGCGTTCAAGTTCTAACTTTGTTTCACCAAGACCACGATTCGCAAGTCCACCGCCTGATGATCCTGCTTGACGACCAAGATGTTCACTTGATCCTACAAGGCGTGGAAGTTCATAATTGATTTTCGCAATTTCAACTTGAATTTGAGCACTTTTGCTTTTAGCACGACTGCTAAAAATTTCTAAAATGAGCATATTACGATCGATGACAATCTGATCTAAAAGTGTGTTAAAGTTTTTTATAATACGTGCTGAGACAGCTCCATCAGTAATGATATAATCAACCTCAGTTTCCTCAGCCATCATGATAACATCTAAAACCTTACCGGGTCCCACATAGGTATCCTTGTTGATCGTATCAAGATTTTGTTTAATAAGTCCGACAACTTCTATATTACATGCTTCAGCTAAGTTTATGAGTTCATCCAGTTCTGTGTTTGAAAATGGCTTGTCTTTACTGTTGACAGCCATTATAATTGCGCGTTTATTTTCTTCCATATTATCACCACTTGTGCTTATTATATCATAAGTTAGCCCACTTCTTTCTATGGTATAATGAATGAGGTGGTAAGTTTATGTCAAATAGATTAAAAGATTATGGTTTATATATATTTAGTTTAATTCTGATGGGACTGGGTATTGCCTTAATTACTAAGGCCAATTTAGGAACAAGTGCTGTCTCAAGTGTTGCTTATGTTTTAAGTAAGATTTATCCAAGCCTTAGCTTTGGTTTTTTTACCTTTATTATTAATGTACTTTATGTATTCATACAAGTTTTAATATTAAGAAAAGACTTTCCAAAATACCAATACGTACAAGTACTTGTAGGGCCAATCCTAGGTCTATTTATTGATCTTTCAATGTTTGTACTCGCTTTTATTGTAGAGCCTCCATTCATTGTTTCAATACTTATATTATGTGGTGGATGTTTGTTTATCGCACTCAGTATTATCTCTCAAATAAAAGCCGATGTTATAATAAATCCTACTGAAGCAATTATTAAGGTAATAAGTGAGAAGTTGAATATTGAATTTTCTAAGGTAAAGGTTAGCTTTGATAGTGGCTTGGTAGTTGTTGCACTGATCCTATCACTAATTGTCTTTAAGCGTATTATTGGCCTTGGTCTTGGAACACTTGTTTCAGCATTTTTAGTCGGATATTTTTTAAAATTTTTAAAGCGAAAAGAAGAGGTGGTTTAATGTTAAACAGTTTAATTATTATGGACTTAAACTTTGTCAATGAAGTATATGATGAAGACAGTCAAGCACGCATATCAGAGTTGACTTATTTAAAGTGTGGTCCAATTAGTCGTGATAAACTTTTAAATGATCCAAATATCTTAGCTGATGTTGACATCATTTTCTCGGGTTGGCAAGCACCATATTTTGATGAGATGTTATTAGAATGTGCTCCAAATTTAAAGATTGTTTTTTATGCTGCAGGTAGTATTAATAAGGTTGTAAGTGATGCGTTTTGGAAGCGTGGTGTCCTTATTTGTGCTGCGAACAGTGTTAACGCAATACCCGTGGCAGAATATACCCTTGCCGCAACAATTATGGGTCTAAAACATAGTGTGTCTCACCATCATCAAGTAAGAACTAACAAGCAGTATCAACCAGCCAATGAAATGGTAATCATTGGAGGATATCGGGCTAAGATTGGACTGTTATCACTTGGTGCGATTGCACAAACACTCATTAAGTACTATCAAATGTTTGACTATGAGGTCGTCGTTTATGATCCTTATGCAAGTGACGCCTTAGCAGCATCACTCAATGTTACTTTAGTGAGTATGGAAGATATCTTTACAAGCTGTGATGTTGTAAGTGTTCATACACCACTTTTAGATGCAACACGACATATGATAAATAAAGAACACTTCTTAATGATGAAAGAAAACGCAACCTTTATTAATACAGCACGTGGTGCGATTATTAAAGAAGATGAGATGATTGAAGCATTAAAAATACGATCTGATATTGAAGCATATATTGATGTCACAGATCCCGAACCACCGCTTAAAGATTCTCCACTATTTAAAATGAATAATGTCTTTTTAACGCCACATATTGCGGGATCACTAGGAAATGAACTTGCTCGTATGGGAGCTTTAATGGTGAGTGAACTCGAGCATTACTTAAAGGATGAACCTTTAGAACATCATATAAGTGAAGCAATGTTTGAGGTGATGGCCTAATGAATAAAAGTGGACTCGTCTCAATTACCTTTCGACAATTAAGTGTTGAAGACATTATAAAACTATGTGTTGAACATAATTTATCAGCCATCGAATGGGGAGCTGATCAACACATTCTGCCAACAGATTTAAAGCAGGCAAAACATGTTAAAAAACTTATGGATCAAAACAATCTTATTAGTATTGCCTATGGATCTTATTATCGTGTCGGAATTGAAAATGAATATGCTTTTGAAGATATTTTAAAGGTCGCAACAATTCTAGATGTTACAGATATTAGAGTGTGGGCAGGCCGTAAAGGATCAGAAGATGTGGATGAAGCGTACTATAATCATGTCATTAAAGATTTTAAACGGATTTCGAATTTGGCACAAAAAGAAAACATTCGTATTAGTGTTGAATATCATGGTAAGACCTTAACGGATACGGCAGATAGTGCCCTTAAACTTATCCAAGATATTAATCATGACAATGTAAAGTTATATTGGCAACCAGCCGTTAATTTAAGCGTCAATGAACGGCTTAATGATTTAAAACGACTCTTACCCTATATATCAAATGTTCATGTCTTTGCGTGGCAAAATATAGAGCGTGAGCCACTTAAAGAACAGGTGGATATATGGCTTTCATATCGTAAATGCTTAGATGAAAATTTATTTGATGAGCACCGTTATTATCTCTTAGAATTTGTTAAGGATGATGCGATAGAGCAGTTTGTTGAAGATTCTAAAACACTAAATGAAATACTAAAAACAGTATAAAATAAAAACGCCTTATAAAGGGCGTTTTGTCATTTTTTAGAGTACTTCGAAATGTTTAAGTGCAAAGGTAATTCCGTCTTCACCAACGTGTTTTGTAACAAAGTCAGCGTTAGCTTTCGCATTATCAGAGCCATTACCCATTGCGATTCCAAATGTAGCATTTTTTAGTGCAATTGCATCATTGTTACCATCACCGAAATACGTATGTTTGCTAATGTTTAATTGTTTGTTTAACGCTTCAATCGCAACATGTTTTCCTGATGATTTAGGATAGATTTCAAGCATGTTTGCAGTATTCAATTCATAGGCATAATCCGCAAAGATTGGATTATCAAAGCCGCCTTCAATTAAACTAATATCTTCTAAGATAAGTTTTTGAATGATTTCATCGTTGTATTCAATTAATGGAGGTGTTTCAATCTTTGAATGATTCATAAAGCGTGCCATTGAATCACTCAGTTTATTGACCATATAAATGTCATTTCCTTCAAGAATGATCGTTTCAGGATACATACTAATGAGTGTATGAATAAACTCAGGTGCCATTGAAACTTCATTAATGAGTTCAAAATTTGCATCAAGTGTAATACCACCATTCGCAAGAACATAAGCATCCCATGGTGCCAAGTCTTTAATTTCAGTACCTTCAATTGCTCCAATTGTACGTCCAGTACTTAAGGCAATCTTATAGCCCTTAGCTTTTAAGGCATGTAAGCTATCAACTGTATGTTGTGAAATGCTCAGCGTATTATTGTCAAGTAATGTTCCGTCAACATCAAAGTAAAATATTTCCGTATCTTTCATTTTTGTTCCCCCATTATTTTATGAATTAAAGTGTGTAGTGCGTGATAGAAAGTATCATCATCAGAAGGTTTGCGTTTAGCTGGACCCTTTAGTCTGATTTTTTGTTTGCTCTTTCGTGCTTTAGCAGCAAAATGTCGTTGTGCAAGTAAAAGATCAATATTGTCTACGGTGTACTCTTTACCAAAGTCATTCATGACATAGGCTTTTTTAGCAAGTGCAAGACTTGCGAGTCCATAATCTTGTGTAATTAAGATATCGTAGGGCTTAATCAAGCTCACAATTTTCAAGTCGGCCGCATCATGATCAGATCCAACAGTAATGATTTCACAACTATCTGACTTAAGGACATGATTAAAGTCACTGACAAAGGTACAAGACATATTATTAGTTTTCGCCAGCTCTTCTACGAGCTTTGTAATGGGACTTGCGTCCGCATCAACATAAATCATCATTTTATCACCTGACCTATTCTAACATAATATACTGCAAAATTCTCTAAGCATGATATTATAGTAGAAGAGGTGAAGTTAAATGGCGATCCAGATAATAACAGATAGTACTTCATACATCAGTCCTGAAC
>JAAZDN010000023.1 GCA_012512805.1 Erysipelothrix sp.
AGCAACGCTGCTAAGACTTATTTTTTCGTCTTACACAAACACTACAATCATCTCAGATTGTGCGAGCATGGACTTTCCTCTAGTTTCCCAGCGATTGTCCGAATGTCATTGGTTTATTACTTATTTAATATAATTTCTTCAAGGCGTGCCAATCGTTTTAAAATATCTAAGTTGCCTGTATCACTTGGAGTTTCTGTGATCACTAACTTAGCTTTTAATTCAATAATTTCTGCCTCAAGCGTCGCAACCGTATATTTCAACTTGCGATTTTCATCACTTTTCTCATTGATGACTTTTTCGATAACTTGATAATCTTGGATTACAACATCAAGAAACGAATCTACCTCTTGGGGTGTATATCCTTGGAAATCCACCGAAAAATTTTTATTGAAAATCTTTTCTGCATTTAACTTTAAATTTTCATTCAAAGTGTCCACCTCCATTTTAATCAAAATTACCTAATATATTATAACAAACTTAACCTATAAATAAAACTCAATTTGTGCAAATCAATTAGGATTCATCTTACTTTTTGTATTATACCATTTATTACCATAATTCATAGGAATAATTCAAACACCAAACCATTAATAAGTACCATGTAACCACATGATTATGTGATTATGACACCTTTGTAATCTTACAAGGAGCGCAAATACTAGTTTTTATTAATATAATTAGATATAATATAGGTGGTGATATTATGTTAAAATACCCAAAAGGTATGCGTAAAACCGAAAGTAAATCTCCATTGAAACAATCAACGAGCAATCGTGGTATTGCTTTGGAGCAAGAGTTAAATCAAACAAATCAATACTATCTTGATTTAAACATTGCAGTCATCCACAAAAAACCAACACCAATTCAGGTCGTTAATGTGGACTATCCTGCACGTAATAAAGCACAAATTACTAAGGCCTTTTACACAAAGCCAAGTACTACCGATTACAATGGTATTTATCGTTCTCGGGCGATTGACTTTGAGGCAAAACAAACTGATGCACTTACCTTATTTAAATTGGCATTGATTCATGAACATCAAATCAACCATTTAAAAGCAGTCATAAAACATGGAGGAATTGGGTTTATTATCATTCGCTTTAGCAGTAAGAATGAAACGTACTTCGTTGAAGCTCAAAAGATAATTGATCTATACTATGGTGAAAAAAGATCAATTCCCTACACGTGGTTTCGTGAAGAAGCATATTTAATTCCCTTCTCACTCACCCCACCCATAGACTATTTAAAAGTAATCGATCAGTTGTATTTTGAAGGAGAAAATAATGAAAAAAGATGAGAACAATAATCTAGAAAATTCAAATAACCTAGATGAAACAAAGTTTTATAAGGCAATAAATAAATATACAGAAGATGATCAATTAGAGATTCCTCGTTTTAATAGCGCTGAGGAAACAAAAATCGTTCCTACTGTAAACGAAGAAAGCCAAGAAGAACTTGAAGATGATGGTATCTTAGTCGACAATGGTAAAGAAAACATTATGGCAGCAGAAGCAGAATTAAATTCAATTTTGCAAGCTCAAACAAATGGAAACGGAGACGATCCCATGGCAAATAAAAACAAGAAAAAAGGTAAGTTAACTAGGCTAGAGAAATTCAATATTTTCTTAATGACAATGACAAGCTTCATGATCATTGGATTTATTGGAGCACTCGTAATTTGGACAGGTCTTGTAAGTGGTCTACCAGAACTTGATCTTGAAGCACTTGCAAATCAAAAGAGTTCAATCTTACTTGATATTAACCAGGAACCTTTCTTTGATTCATCACTCTACTCACTCGATGGAACAGCGCATCAAGATATTCCTTACATGGATATGAATCAAAATGTTGTAGATGCCTTTATTTCAATTGAAGACTCCCGATTCTTTAAACACAACGGATTTGATGTCCCTCGTTTTGTATCCGCAATGATCACAAATATTAAAACAGTGGATTTCTCACAAGGTGGTTCTACCTTAACGATGCAGCTCATTAAAACATCTCACTTAAGTGCCGCGAAAAATATTAAACGTAAGGCTCAAGAAATTACCCTTTCCTTTGATGCGGAAAATTATTTAAGTAAGGATGAAATCTTTGAATACTATGTTAATAAGATTAACTATGGTGCTGGAAACTCACGTGGTATTGAAAATGCCGCAAACTACTACTTTGATAAGACAGCTGGTGAATTAAACATTAGTGAGGCAGCCTTATTAGCGGGAGTTGTAAATGCACCAAATGCCTATAGTCCACTCTCTAGTTTAGAGCTAGCAACAAAACGTCGTGAGACCGTTATTAACCTTATGTTAACGCATGGATACATTGATAAAGAAGAAGCAGATCTTGCGAAATCAATTAAAATTGAAAACCAACTTACTGATGTCGCATCAGGTATCGTTACCTTCGATGATAATCCATACCTTGACTATGTTAGTGCAGTTATTGATGAAGTTAAAGAAGTATATGGTGTTGACCTTATTGAAACACCCTTAACCATTCAAACGTACATGGATCCACAAATCCAAGAAGAAATTGCTAAAATTCAAAATGAAGAAAACTATAAGTATCCCGATGCAATTATGCAATCTGCAGTTGTCGTTGGAGACAATGAAACAGGTCAAGTTGCCGGTATCGGTGCTGGACGTGATAGTCAGCTCATCAAAGGCTTTAACCGTGCTACCGATATGTATCAACAACCTGGATCAACAATCAAACCATTATTATCATACGCCCTAGCCTTTGAACACTTAGGCTGGTCAACATCACATGTTGTTGAAGATAAACCCGTAAGATATGCCGGAACTGATAAGATTTTAAGCAATGCAAACAACCGCTACATCGGTGAAGTAACACTAAAAGATGCGGTCGCAAACTCATTAAATACTCCAGCCTACCTTACACTACTTGATGTTGAAGGTAAGATTGGACGTAATGCTGTCGCAACTTATTTAAATGAATCACTTGGATTCTCTCGTGTAAATACAACAAACTACAATACACAATATGCAATTGGTGGATCAAGCTATTCAATCTCACCTATGGAACTCTTTGGAGCACAAGCAGTCATGATGAATGGTGGATACTACACTAAACCACATACTGTCGAATACGTTATTACATCAGATGGTGAAAAAATAGAAGATATCTTTAATTATGAAAAGACGCGTGTTATTTCTGAAGAAACAGCATTCTTAGTTTCTGAACTTGAAGAAAACAACGTTTCAGCAGGTATTATCAACCGTATGGAAGTCCTTGGTGGACGTCCATATAAAGTGTATGCCAAAACTGGAACAACAGACTACGGTGATACAGGTCTAAAATACGGTATTCCATTAGGTGCTGGTAAAGACCAATGGATGATGGCATCATCTAAAAAATATACAAGCATTGTTTGGATGGGCTTCGATAAACCAATTGAAGGTGAAGATACATACTGGACAAACGCAAAATACAACGCAAACCCACTTGGTAAAATGAACGTTCTCCTATTAAACGCTGCACATCGTAATCGTGCAAATCCAGGAAATGTTGAACGTCCTGCAGGAGTAAGTAACATTACACACGTTCTAAATACCTTCCCATATGCAAGTCCAATTGAGGACATCGATGAAAAATATGTTACAACAGGTTACATTAATTCAAAATTCAATCATCTTGTTGATCTCGATGCAGATGGTGTATCCATTGAAAAACTCGATGGATTCAAAGCAACTCTAGAACTCAATGGAAATGATAAAGAAATAAGCATTGATTGGTCAGAATATCCAGAAGATGGATCCGTTAAATCAGAAACATATGATATTTCAATACCAGGTGCTAAAGCTACAGGAACACGACTCTTCGATATTTCTTGGATCTTTGGTCCAATTCAGTATGAAGCTGAAATAAAAGCCGACGGATTAATTATCGAAACAATTACGTCAGATTCAAATATCGCTAAACAAAAAGTAAATATTCCTAACGACAGTAAAGTAACCGTCTGTGGATACTATAAGAACAACAAGACTAAAGGAGCAGAAACCTGTGTTACTGTTGAAAACAAAGATACAGATCAAGCAATCACGCTACCTAAGTTCACAAGCTTACAAGACTTACAAGACTTCGCAAATACTCATAAATTAAGCCCATCTCAAATTAAAAAAGGTGATAATGAAAAAACAACTGAACTAAATCTAGATAACACATTCGCTGGTGTTTGGTACGCTGGATTAAAGTTAGAAGAAGGCGTTGCCTACAAGCAATCAAGCTTAAAGAAAATGACCTTTGAGTATCGTAATTATGAATACTCTGAAGACGAATAAAAAGCAATAAACAGTACTAATATTTAATACATAAAAATCTCTATTGATCCTATCCATAATATCGGATGATCACAATAGAGATTTTTTATTATGTATACCATACAAACAAAGAGTCTATACAGTATGATTGTATTCTAATTAGTTATACTTACGTTTACGCGTAAATAAGATGACTGCTGAAGCAAGAATTAATGTCATCATATATAATGCATAGTCATTAGCTAAACCCGTTGGAGGCGTCTTATCTGGCTCTGTTGGAACAACAGCTGCACCTTCAACAATACCGTAAGTTGAGAACTTATCTGTTTCAAACGTTACAACACCATCCACTACAACATGTGGTAACACTTCAACAACACCATCATGAATACGGATAATGTGGAAGGCAACATTTTTAAATGCCGCTGGAAGACCAAAGGCAATTTCAAGACTACCATTAGCATTCGCAATAGGTACACTATTTCCACCAACTACTTTATTTAAAGAAATATCTAAGAGTAAAACATTTGCAGGTTTTGTCGGTAGATTTGCGAAATATGCATCTACTAACACTTTTTCTGCAGGTGCAACAGTATCCAATGTACGAGGTTTAAGTGCAACTTCAGCCTTAGCACCCGCCGCAATTTCTTGTGGAGTAAAGGTAATTGCTGTATCCAAACCACCTACTGTAGGAGCAGTAATTCCAATTTCTTTTAATACTTCTTCATCAACTTCAATGACCACTGGTGCATCAATCTTACGAAGTGCAGCATTAGTAGCCTTAACATTATTCACAGCTGTAACGAGTTGATCTGCAGTAATATTCGCATTCTTAATCTGTGCATCTAAAGCATTTAATGCTGTTGTGAATGCATCCTTAGTATCTTTAGTATATGGATCCAAGTTAAGTGTTGTATATAGTGCATAAGCTTCTTTTGCAGGTTTTAAATCAACAAGATTATCAAAGGAATTTTCAACTGCAGCAATACGTTGTAAGATCTCAGTTTGAGTATCAAAATTCTCACCCTCTAAG
>JAAZDN010000024.1 GCA_012512805.1 Erysipelothrix sp.
CCCTGGATTATGACCTTATCAGGGATGACATAGCAGCTGATATCCGCCACTTCCGCATCTATGCTTCTTATCTTCTGGTATGCAAGCTTATATCTTAAAAGTACAAGCCGATACATTAACCGCCTATCCGATTAGTATCGTCAGTGAAACCGTAGATCTTGCATCAATGCAAGAAAATAATCCTGCACTTGTTATTGAAAAGAATGATGATGAACACACTGATAAAATTTATCAAGGTGGTTTTGTTGGTGATCGACTTCAACTACAGACCGTTCAAATCCAAAAGAACAACTTACAAGCCTTCTATGAATATCTTGAAAGTAGTGATGGTCACGTCTTTAAAGACAATACAAGTGCCATTGCCTATGACTATAATCTTGCCTTACAAATCTATGCTAACAAGAACGATGAGATTGTTCAAATAAATCCAAGTCCACTCTATGATAACAATCAATCTACAAATGAAATACAAGATATGATGATGTCATCCTTTGGTGAAAAACCAAGTGTCTTCACACAAATGATTGATAATCAAGAACTGCTTGATCTTCAATACGATATTGTCGAAGGACACTGGCCAACGGCATACAATGAAGTCGTTTTAAAACTCGACAGTAACAATCAAATTAGTGATATGGCCATGTATGTTCTTAACTTAAAAGATCAAAAAGATTACTATGAAATTAAAGAAAAAATAGAGAATAATGAAGATGTTAGTAGTGAAGACTACGCACACGTTGAACTTGAATATTCAGAACTCTTAAATACAACATTTAAACTCGTCTTAAATACCGATTACTTTAAGGCGAACAATGATGTATACAACGACCTTCGTTCTGATAAAGCATACATGCAACAGTTACTTAATGAGGGTGAAGACTTAAAAATCGTTGGAATTGTGAAACCAAGTGCTGATTCTGTTGGTGATATTATTGATGGAACCATTGGTTATACAAGTGCGCTTATTAATCATGTTAGTGAAAAAATAGAAGCAAGTCCGATAGTAGTTCAACAAAAATTAAATCCTGATGTTGATGTCTTTAACAATAAAGACTTTAAAGCTCAAGCACTCTCACAAGAAGAAATCTTAGCAAGTCTAAATCCTTCGCAACAAGCCTACTTCTTATCCTTAGGTGATGAAGAACGCTCCTTGTTCTTAGCTCAATATTCATCCGTATCAAAATCAACACTTGAAGATAACTTGAATATTCTTGGGGTCATCAACAAGGATAAACCCTATTCAATTAATCTTTACTTAAAAGACTTTGAATCACGCGATAAGGTAATTCAAGCTATTGATGACTACAATCAAATGCAAATTGATGCAGGTCATGAAGAACTTACCATTACCTTTACCGACTTAGTCGGAATGATGATTTCATCAATGATCACGATTATTGACTTGATAACGTACGCACTCATTGCCTTTGTATCCATATCACTCATTGTCTCATCAATCATGATTGGAATTATAACGTACATATCTGTCCTTGAACGTGTTAAGGAAATCGGAATTCTCCGTAGTATTGGTGCAAGTAAACGTGATATTACCGTCGTCTTTATGGCCGAAACAATGACCATCGGTCTCATATCCGGCTTGATTGGAGTTGGGACAACCCTACTCTTAAACATTCCGATTAACGCCCTTATTAACAGTCTCTCCGGCGTCACATCGATCTCACATCTCCCCTTTACAAGTGGGGCGATCTTAGTGAGTATCAGTGTCTTCCTCACGATGATCGCAGGTTATTTCCCTGCCCGTATGGCATCGAAGAAAGACCCTGTAGATGCACTTCGTAGTGAATAGAATCTAGATTAAAGGTCACTTCAATGAAGTGACCTTTTTTATATGCTTATAATCTTTCAGAAAAGAGATTTACAATACCCGCTATGACCGCAAAGAAGACTCCTGCTAGTGGCCAAATAATCCAACTGTATTCCCAATTGCTCGTTGTGAAGGAATAACCTAAATAGATCACAACCATGAGCGGCCAGTAGATTGCGGCAATAAGTCCCATCATTTTCTCATTTTGATTTTCTTTGATGACTTCATGTACTGGTTTAAGTAGTTGTTCATAAACGTCCATGTGCATTCCGGCTTGAATGATGAAGTTCACTCCCATTGCAACGATAATAAGTAATGCTACAACAGCATATAGTTGTATTAACTCTGAGGACTCACTTGTAAAGAGTAGTGGAATGACACCGAGTATACACATCATAATTCCTATAATTAGTTTTCCAACTGTACTACTTTGACTCGTTTGTTTCTGTTTTTCTAGAACACTTCGAACACCGTATGAAAGTTCAAAGAGATCGCGTCCCTTTTGTGGATACTGATCCAAATTCATGCCTGCTTTTATAAATAGACCGACAGCTCCCGCAACGACTAAGAGTAAGAATGCTACAGAGAGCGGTTCTAAAAACTCATAACCAACCGGATGTTTGTACATATAGGCTTCAGCAAACACGATACCTGAGACACTCATAATAATTCCCATGACTCCACATCCAATGTGTTTTGATGCACGTCGATTCGCTTCGATCATTTCATTCGCATACTCTAAGGTAATGCTCGTGCTCTTTTGACTATTAATCATCTCACCATCAAGTTCTTCAATATCATCCTTTAAGAGAAAGTCGGTTGAGACATTAAAAATGTGGGCAAGACTTATAATCTTATCAAGCTCGGGAATTGACTGTGCCCCTTCCCATTTTGATATCGATTGGCGTGAAACATTAAGCTCACTTGCGAGTTCTTCCTGTGAGAGACCACTTTTTTTTCTAAGATAAACAATTTTATCAGCTAAGATCATACAATCAGCTCCTTTTATGGCTAAAGTATACAAACAATTAAGGTTGCACACTAGCAGTCAGACTTTAAAATGACGCAACCAGTGGTTGCATAAGCCAAAAAATACCACTTTTTACTGTTTTTATTATACCATGTGACATTATTTTGATA
>JAAZDN010000025.1 GCA_012512805.1 Erysipelothrix sp.
CGATCTTCTTCAATCGAACGAATCGCCGCTAAAAATTCACTGGTTTTCATAGTTTCTCCTTAAAATTTGATAGCTAAACGAATTAGCCCGATATTGTCAGTAGCAACATCTAAATTTACTTTACGCGTTTTTTCTAAATACTCAATTTTTATGTGGTCTTCATCAACACTACTTAGAGTTCCATAAATTTCATGACGTCCATCAAATGGGTTTTTAAACTTCACATATACATGCGATCCAATCTCATCCTCGATTTCAGCATGACTGTTTAATTTACGCTCGGCCCCTGGTGAGCAAACATCGAGATCATAAGGTAAATCAGAACCTAATGAGCCCTCTAATGCTTCTAAAAATAAACCACTCATCTTACTTGATGTTTCTAAGTCCATCGACTTGTCATGAAACATAATTGGTATTTCTAAGATGCGATGACTACCCTCATTTCTCCAAAGCAGATCATTAATAACAATCTCATGTGCCTCAGCAATCGGTACTAAAAGCTCGCGAATCTTTTCTACACTATTCATAATTCACCTCATTTTCCCATAAATAACGGAGTGGTTTCCACCACTCCTTTTTCAATATATATGTATTATACACTACTTTTTGGCTTAATTCAAGTTTAGTGTCTGTGTGATAGAGTAAAATGAGTGTGGAAATGAAAAAAGCAATAAGTTTTCTATAATGTCGTTGGACAACCAAGAAAAAAAACTTATTGCATGAATACTATAATACTTATTTCATAACGAATAGATGTATAACTTAATTTAAAGCACTTAAACGTGATTGTACTTCTAATGATGACAGATTGTGCTCAATAACGTAACGATTACGATCGCTATGTCGACACTCATCAGAGCATGCACGAAGATATTTAGCTTCAGTATCCTCACTCATTAAGATCTGTTTGTTACATGCTGGATTAGCACAATTAACATAGCGTTCACAGGGCTCATTTGTGAAGTAATCTTTTCCAACAATTGTTGGTTCAACACGATTGATTGGTACTGCGATACGATTATCAAAGACGTAGCATTGACCATCCCATAGTTGACCTTGAGCTTCTTCATCATAGCCATACGTTACAATTCCACCGTCTAATTGATTGACATCTTCATGCCCTTCTTGTTTTAGCCAGCCACTAAATTTCTCACAGCGAACACCACCTGTACAATAGGTAAGTATTTTCTTATCAGCTAAGAGTTCTTCATTGTCTTTAATCCATTCTGGTAAATCTCTAAATACTTTTATATCTGGACGAATTGCACCACGGAAGTGACCGAGGTCAAATTCATAGTCATTACGTGCATCAATGACGATTGTATTTTCATCTTGCATATGTTCTAAGAACTCTGCAGGCTTTAAATAGTTTCCTGTTAGTTCTAAGGGATTCACATCATTGTCTAATCCTAAATTAACAAGTTCATCTTTAACTCGTACATGTAATTTTTTAAAGGCATGTTCATGTGCTTCATCAACCTTAAAGGGCATCTTAGCAAAACGTGCATCTTCGCCCATCGCTTTTTGATAGGCATCCGTATCTTTTTTAAGTCCTGATACAGTTCCGTTAACCCCTTCACTTGAGACAATAATGCGTCCCAGTAAGTTTAATGATTTACATAAGGCAAAATGTTCATCACGAAAGGCCTTTGTATCTTCTATACTGACGTATTGATAATATAATAATACGTTATAATCTTGATTCATAATTTTCACACTCCTCAATGGATTGCAGGTCCATTTGTGAACTATTATAAAACTTACACTTCAATTGGTATAGTAAAATACACTGAAAGCGCAATATTTAGATGGTCAATCAAATAAGTTAGAAAAATATAGTCATATTAAACTTAAAATGTGCAAAAACTAGGTGTTTATTATTGCATGTCTTTACAAAGAGGAGTATCATAGAATACAAATGGAGGAAGAATTATGAAAAAGAATAAAGTAGTTGCGGTCTTAGGCTTAGGACTCTTTGGAGCTTCGGTTGCGAAGACACTTGCGAAAAATGGTGTTGAAGTTATTGCCATGGATAAATACATGGATCATGTTGAGGAAGTCAGTAGTCATATTATCAATGCAGTTCAAGGTGATTTTACGAAACTTGAAAATTTAGAAGCGGCCTTTGTTAATAAGGCGGACATTGCGATTATTGCTACGGGTGAACAACTTGAAGTTGCGATCACAACAATTTTTCATTTAAAAAAATTAAACATTAAAACAATCATTGCGAAGACAAAAAACAAGATGTATCGTGAAGTACTCATAAAAGTTGGAGCCGATCGTGTTATCTTACCTGAGGTTGAAATTGGAATCGAAATTGGTAGTGAGATTGCTCATGCCCGTATTCAAGACTTGCTTGAACTTGATGAAGACTATCATATTGTTGAAATTGACGTTGAGAAAGATTGGATCAATAAGATGTTATCTGAGTTGAACTTGAATGAGGAAAAACTCAATGTCTTAGGTGTTAAGGGAGAAGATGATAAACGTTATAGTTTCTTACTCAATCCAAGTTATCGCTTTAAGTCGGGTGATCGGGTTGTGGTTCTATCCGGTAACGTTTCAATTAATGATAATGCAATTAATTTAGAGAATCTCGATGAAAACTAAAATCTTTCATAAACTCAGCATTCCTCAATATTTATGTATTGGCTTTGCACTCGTTATTTTAACGGGAGGACTCTTATTAAGCTTACCGATTTCATCTCGAAGTGGTGAATGGACACCCTTTATAGATGCCCTTTTTACAGCCACAAGTGCAACCTGTGTGACTGGACAAGTTATTTATAATACGGCGGCCCACTGGAATCTCTTTGGACAAATTGTCATTATTACACTCATTGAAATTGGTGGACTAGGAGTCATGACGCTACTTGTCTTGTTGACGCTATTTTTAGGTAAGAAGTTACAACTTAGAGATCGTCTAAAAATACATGATGCCCTTAACTTAAAGGAATCCATTGATGCATCTACGATTGTTAAGTACATTTTAAAGTTTGCACTTACTGTACAAGTTTTGGGGGCACTTATCTTATCAACACAACTCATCCCGCAGTTTGGACTATTAAAAGGGATGTACTTCTCCCTCTTCCATGCAATATCTGCCTTCTGTAATGCCGGATTTGATGTCTTTGGTGATAGTGTTATATCTTATCAGAACAACCCAATCATTCTATTAACGATCGCCTTTCTCATTATATTTGGAGGTCTTGGATTTATTGTATGGCGTGATCTACTTAATTATCGTAAAAATAAACGACTAATGTTACAAACGAAGTTAACATTAATCATGACAACACTCTTACTTGTTGGTGGGACTGTATATTTCATGATGAGTGAAGCGAACCGTTCAACCTTCATGCATCTCTCACCGCTACATTATGTCTTTAATACCTTCTTTATGTCCGCAACCGCTAGAACAGCGGGTTATGTTAATATTGACTATGCAACACTTTCTTTAGCCAGTTTGTTTATGACCTGTATTCTTATGTTTATTGGTGGTGCTCCAGGATCTACTGCTGGCGGTTTAAAGGTCACAACCTTAGCCACTCTCTTACTCTATGTCAAGGCATCGATAAAAAATGAAGATACAACCTTTGCTAAGAGAAGAATCAGTCCCATGATTATTGAAAAAGCGGCGACCCTCTTTATTATTAGTGTGAGTATGATTATCGGTGTATCATTAATCTTACTTATTACTGAAACAATACCACCTAACCATGGTATTGAATACATCTTCGTTGAAGTTTTCTCATGTTTCGCAACTGTTGGACTTACAATGGGTCTGACACCACATTTAACGCTCATAGGGAAAGTATTGCTCATTGGACTTATGTTTATGGGCCGTGTCGGATTACTCACTGTCATCCTCTCCTTCTCGAATCGTAACAAACGTGATGATATCCATTATCCAGAAGGACATATTCTTATTGGATAGCATAAATAGTAGTACAAAAAAAGTTAGAACTAAAAATAATAGTCTAACTTTTTATTTGCCTGCTTAATATAAAACGCAATTAAGTTTTAGCCTAATAAAACGTCCATGATCATCATAATGACAAAGCCGATAATAAAGCCAATTGTCGCAAGATCTGAGTCAACATGACTTCCAACACGTGCCTCTGGTATCAATTCTTCAACAACAACATAGATCATTGCCCCTGCTGCAAAGCTGAGTGCAAAGGGTAAGAGTGGTTGCATACGAATGACAAGTAAGGCTCCAATAACACCTGAGATGGGCTCTACAATACCGGATGCCTGACCGTACATGAATGATTTAAAACGACTCATTCCTTCACGACGAAGTGGAATTGAAACAGCGGCTCCTTCTGGGAAGTTTTGAAGTGCAATACCAATTGCTAAAGCCATTGCGGCACCTAAACTTGCTCCTGTAAATCCTTCTGCTACAGCTCCAAATGCTACCCCTACTGCTAAACCTTCTGGAATGTTGTGTAAGGTAATGGAAAGTACAAGAAGAACACTACGATGCCAACTTGTCTTAATGCCTTCGGCATTGTCAACCGGTTGTCCAATGTGTAAATGCGGTAAAAGTTTATCTGCTAAAAGTAAGAATGCAGCTCCTGATAAGAGCCCCATTACAACTGATAAAATTGGGTTATCTCCTGTTGCACGGTTCATTTCAATTGCAGGTTCAAGTAAAGACCAGTATGCAGCAGCCATCATGACACCACTTGCAAAGCCTAACATTGTATTTAAGATACGCTTGTTAATTGTTTTGAAGAAAAAGACGGTTGCAGATCCTAAGGCTGTAACAAACCACGTAAATAATGTTGCTAGAAATGCTAACAAAACAGGGTTTTGATTTTCTAACCAAGCCATAATATACCACCTTTCTAATATGCTCATTATAACACACTAAAACCGTTTTTAAAGGAAATAAAAACCAGTCTTATGATTATTTAGACTGGTTGCGTTTTCATTAGAACATTAGGATATCAAAGTCCTTTAATTGTTGATAATGTTTTATATTTATGATGTTTCCATCCTTAACAAAGAGCACTTGATTATACAAATTAAAGTTCTCTTCATAAATAATATGGCTGACATTTATGATCGTTTTATTCAACTGTAACATCGTTTTTTCAATGCTTGATCCAACGTCCGTATTTAAGGCCGCAAAGATTTCATCACCAATAATGATTTCACTGTTTAAAAATAAGGATCGTGCTAAGAGTATACGCGCACGTTGACCACCGGATACATTGGAGCCATCATTTGCTAATGAATAATGAAGATCAAAGTCTAACAGACCGACTTCATCAAGCACAGCTTTAACATCTTGATCATTACATTCTTGATACAATGTCACATTATCTTTTAGACTTGCATTAAAGATAAAACCAATTTGATCGACAATCGCAAGTTTACTGTAGTAACTCGATTCCGTAATCGTTTGAATATCGATGTCATTAACAAGAATGTGTCCATGTATCGGTAAGAGTTGTCGACGTAAACTCTTTAAAATCGTACTCTTACCAGCCCCACTTTCACCAACTATTAACACCTTCTCATTGTTTTGAATGTTAAGGTTGATGTTTTCTAAAATTGGTTGTTCATCATAACCTAGTGTTAGATTATGAAAGCGGATGTTTTCTATGGAGTCGATCATTTCTGTATGATCATCCATTAAACTTTGTAGTGTTGCTTCAAAATCTTCTAAAATAACATTAATACTTTTAGTACTTGTAATGAGTGGCATGACCTGTTGCATCGGCCATGTTGAGTTTAGAAAGGATGTCCCGATTAAAATAATGGTTCCTACAGGTGTGTTTGCGGATTTCGCAAGTAAGATCCCACTCATGACAAGGATGAGTAAAACACTTGTTTGAATAAAATTATTAAAGGCATCAATATGTGTTGCTTTACGGTCAATATTAAAGGTATTTGTCGCGAGTTCATTCGAATGCTTATAAAATTCCGATTCACGTTTAACTTCTAATTGATTTTGTTTAATAATGTAGAAGCCAAGTAAACTTTCACGAATATAGTTCGTATAGTGAACGAGTGATTTTGATTTAATCTGTTCTTCCTTTTTTAAAGGCTTACTGGATCGTGATGAGGTATAGAGTGCTAATGCAAACATGAGAAGTCCTACAAAGACAAAGCGAAGATCAATAAGTGCGAGTACACCAATGGATGTAAAAACACGAATGATGGCGGAAACAAGTTGTAAGATCCCATTGTAACGACCCTGCTCATAGCGATTCATATCATTACTTAAGTTTGATAAGTATGTGTGTTGACTGTTTGAACTTAGCTCACTAATTCGTTTATTAAAGAGTCGTTTTACATAGTACTCGCGCAGTTGGATCATACTCTTTCTAAGATAGCGTTTCTTTAAGACACTTTCTAATAGTCCCGTAAAGAACATAAGGATAAATATACAACCTATAATATAGATGTAATTTCCAGTCATTACATGTTGATTAAGACTAATATTATTCGTCATCAAGCTGATGATATACGTTAATGAAGCGAGTAAACTAGAGTTAATAAACATCGCAAAGAAGACAATAACAAGGTATTTCTTATTTCCAAATTGATAGTTTTTCATTTACTGCACCTCACTTAATGATTTACTCACATCTACATTTTCTTTTAAGTATTCCAAATGTCGATGCGAAATGATAAGGATTGTTTTATTTAAGGATAAAAGATTCTTATAAATTATACTAGCATTTAAATCATCAAGACTTGCACTGGGCTCATCTAAAATAATAATCGGTTTGTCTTGATAGAGCTCACGGGCAATGTTAAGTCGTTGTCGTTGTCCACCAGATATATTTGATCCATTATCTAAAAGTTGGAACTCTTCTTGATCTTCCAAACTGTGTACAAAGTCATAAATACTACTCATTTTTAAGATTTCATCAAAGCGCTCTTGATAAAACGCTTTATCAAGGACAATATTATTCTTTATGGAATCATTGAATAAGAAGTGTTCTTGACGAACATAACCGACTCCCTTATTTAAACTTTCATAATCAATCGTTTCAAGCGGAATCTGATCATAGGTAATACTGCCATCAAAATCATCAAGATTCTTAACTAAAGTATTAATAAAGGTTGTCTTACCACTCCCACTCTCACCATAGATTAAGACTTTATCATTCTTTTTAACGTTTAAATTGATGTTATTTAAAACTAGATTTTCACCATAAGCATAGTTTAAATTTGATACAAGTAATGAGTGATCAAACTTAAAGGTATTTGGTTCTATAAAAATATCATCATGACGTACAATTTCTTCATAAATCTTATGTGAACTCTTAAAGCGATTGATCATGCTCATTAAATGAATAATCGTCCATTGGATGTTCCCTGTTATATTAATGACAATAACGAGCCCTTCAAGACTTAGTTTTTGATTTGAGAAAAGAAAGAGTGCATAAATGTAACCAATAACTTGAATCAAAAAAGCTACAAAAGTTAAAAGATTTGTACTCACTTCATTTAAGAAGTAGTCCTTAGACTTCATATCTTCATAAGAAACTACATCTTTATTGAATACCTTTAAGAACCGTTTTGATGCTTGATAAAACATAATTGTTTCAAGACCCGATAAAATATTCGTTACACCCTTTTGATACTTTGCACTTTCCATCATAATCTTTTCTTTATTTTTAAGTATCGGTTTTTCAAAGGCTTTTGTCATTACATACATTAGAATTGAAGCAAAGATTGTGATCAAAGCAATCTCAAATGAAACGGTAAATAGTACAATGATCGTAATAATAAAACTTCCGACACTAAAGATGATATTTAAGACAGATAGAAAAAACTCTTGTTTAAACAAATTAATATCATTAATAAGTTTAGACTGATATGTATCAATTGATTGTTTAGAAAACTCAGATGTTTTTTGTGATAAGAGCTTACGATATGACATCATTCTAACATCTAATAAAATATCCTTCATAAAGCCGATACGCATGTATCGTGAAATGATTTGTAAGAAGATAGGTAAGTAAGCTAAAAAAGCTGTTACTGTGAGGATTTGTATTGTTTCTTGAGTACTAGTGGCATCTAAAACTTTAAAAATATAACTCAGTGCGAGAGTAACAAGAATATTTGCTGGAGTGGTCAGTAGTGCACCAACAATATAAACGATAAACGATCTTTTATTTTTATTAAGTAGTTGTGTTAGTTTCATCATATCACCTGGTATAAGTATAACGATTTAGACATTAATTGTATATATTTGAAAATATGAATACAAAAAAACTTACATTACAAAACAACAAGAAGATGATGTTTAATGAACGTAAGTTTGTTGTTTTATTGCAGATTTTTAATAATCTTTAAAGCTTTGGAGGATCCTTCTGATGTTTTAAATAGAAGTGATAAAGATCACGCAGTAATAATGCAACAACTAAAAATATGCTTAAATAGATCATAAATGCTGAATTAGCAACGAGGCCAAATATTAAAGTGTAAATTGCATATAACAAAATTTTTGAATCTTTCATACTAATATCCCCTTTGTATTAACAACTTATTGTCATTGTAGCATAATAATAATAGGACATTAACACGATTTTCAATCAATTATTATAAAATATTGTATTCGTATTAAAAAACTGGATGCAACATGGATATGCCCTCCAGTCCTTAAATAGTATAATAAGTTGAAATTATAAATTTACTTTATTTGACTTCTTTTACATATTGAATTTTATTCAACTTAGCAAGTAGAAATAAACTCATACGGTATGCAAAGAATCCAAAAATAATAGCTGGTATCATAAGTACATAAAAATTAATGTTAAATAATTCTGTAATGATTGAAATAGTCATCGCCATAATAAAGACTAAGAGTCCAACGACAATATATGATAATGTTCGAGTTTTTTTAGATACAACGTGTACTTGATTACAGTGAGTACATTTGATTGCTTCTAAGTCTTTCATTTTTTTTACTTCAATTTCTTTATTACAACGAGCACAGTTTGTGACTTTCATAAATCCCTCTTTCTAGAAGAATGATAATTGATTTTCTTCTTGTATATTTTCTAATATTTTTAATTCATCTAATTTTTCTTTAATCCCCTTACTCACTTGTGTACGCATCATGAGATCTTGTTTTGATAAGAATTCACCATTAACACGTGCATCAACAATGGATTGTCCCACTGCGGCCCCAAGTCCATCAATGACTGTAAATGGTGGAATGATTGTTTTTTCATCATCTGGATCACTTATAAATTCAGTTGCGAGTGATTTATAAATATCAATGTTTCCCATCTTATAGCCACGTAGATACATTTCTAAGGTAACTTCAAGGGGTCCTAAGATACGATTGAGTCGATTTCTTACAGCTGCTGGAATACTGTAATCATAAATACTGTTTTTAATTTCTGCTAGACGTTTCTCTACAACATCCTTACCACCGATCATCGTTTTGATTTCATAGGCATTTGCTCGTAGTGAGAAGTAAGAAATATAGTAGTAATGAGGATAATACACTTTAAACCAGGCAATTCTAACGGCCATGATAACGTAGGCAACGGCATGGGCCTTGGGAAACATGTACTTAATCTTTAAACAGGATTCGATGTACCACTGTGGAACATCATTTTCTTCCATCATATTAATCCAACGAGGATTTAAACCGCGACCACGTCGTACCGATTCCATAATATCAAAGGCATCCTTATCTTTTAAGCCCTTTTGAATGAGGTAGGTCATAATATCATCACGACATCCGATTACTTCATTTAAGAGAATTCCTTCAGCAATTAAGTTTTCAGCATTGTTGGCCCAAACATCTGTACCATGTGATAAGCCTGAAATAATTAAGAGTTCACTGAATGAATTAGGTTTAGTAGATTCTAACATCTTTCGAACAAAGGGAGTTCCAAACTCTGGTAAGCCGGCAGCACCGGTTGCCTCACTATAGTAACGATCATCAATGTTTAAATGATTCGTACTGTTAAAGATGGACATGACCTTAGGATCGTTCATTGGGATGGTTGTGACGTCTATGCCTGATATATCTTGAAGTAGGCGCATCGCTGTTGGATCAACGTGTCCAAGTATATCAAGTTTAAGAACGTTTTCTTCGATATTTCCATATTGAAAGTGCGTTGTTTTCCAGTCAGCATAGACATTATTAGCCGGATATTGAACGGGAGTAAAGTCATGGACATTCATTGATTTTGGAATAACAATAATTCCACCAGGGTGTTGTCCTGTAGTTCGTTTAACCCCTTCTGCACCAGCTGCTAAAACATCTTGCATCGGTTTAGAATAGCCCTCATGATCCATTTCTTCTTCATAGCCTAAGACATATCCAAAGGCCGTACGTTCAGCGACGGTACCAATTGTTCCCGCTTTAAAGACATAGTCTTCACCAAAGATTTCTTTCGTAAAGTTATGAGCATGTTCTTGATAGACACTTGAGAAGTTAAGATCAATATCAGGCACCTTATCTCCTTCAAAGCCTAGGAAGGTTTCAAAAGGAATATCTTGGCCATCAACGTGCATATTTGTATGACAGTTTGGACATTCTTTATCAACTAAATCATAACCACTGGATACTTCACCGTCTAAGAAGAATTCATTATGATGGCATGTAGTACAAACATAGTGAGGTGGAAGTGGATTGACTTCCGTTATTTTGGCCATCGTAGCGGCAAAACTTGATCCTACAGATCCTCTTGATCCAACAATATAACCATCCTCATTACTGCGTTTAACAAGTAAGTGTGATATATAATAAATAACCGCAAAACCATGGAAGATAATCTTATCCAATTCTTTTTGGAGGCGATCTTCAACAAGTTGGGGTAGCACTTCACCATAGATCGCACGTGCATTACTAAAGCAAAGATCTGTTAATAATTGTTCAGCGTTCTCAATGGTTGGTGTATAAAGTTTTTCTTGCATAACCGCAACATCATCAATCATTGCATTTAGCTTATGCGTATTTTCAACAACGATTTCAAAGGCAACATCATTCGGTAAAAACTTAAAGGCATCCAACATTTCTTTTGTTGTTCTAAAGTGTTGATCCGGTGCACTGTTGTTTAAACGATCAAATTTATTACGCATGTACAGTGGATGTCTGACACCACCAATACCATTTGCATTAATATAAATGTCTCGAATAATTTTATCACTGGGTTCAACATAATGAACGTCCCCACTTGCAATGACAAGTTTATTCATACGTTTCGCCGTATTTACAAGAATGCTTAGAGCCTGTGTAATGATTTTTTCATCAAATTTAAAGCGTGTGATTAAATTACGATAGTTTTCAGGAGGCATCACTTCTACATAGTCATAAAATGCCATTTCAGCTTCAAGATCACTCTGTGATTTATTAAGAGCGAGTTCAAAGAGCAGTCCATTTTGACTGGATGATCCGATGAGTAAATGCTCACGTTTTTCAACAAGTGATGATCGAAGTAGACGTGGTGTCGCCACAACTTCTGCAGCTTCATTGGCATTTGAACTTGTGATCGCAATTTCTTCAGTATGTGACTTTGATATGAGTTCATAGAGCGGCTTTAATCCTTCTTGATCCTTTATTAAGACTGTCATTTGATTATCAAAGGCATTAATTAAGAAGTCTTTATCAACCTTTGCCATAATTTCAGAATATGTCGTAACGTTGAGCTCACGCAGTTGTGCTAACATTTCTAAGAACACCTTAGCAGTAACTTCAGCATCATAATCAGCACGGTGAGCAACATCTCCATCGTAAGGAATACTATAAAAACGTGCTGTAGCCCCTAAGTTATGATAACGTCGCTGTGGATTTAATAGACGAGATAAGAGCATTGTATCGATCACAATGTTCGTCATTAAAGGACGATTCAGTTTCTCTAGAACCGCATTAATAAAGTCATAATCAAAGCTTGCATTATGTGCAACGATTGGATAGTCTTTAAAGAATGCCATGATCTTATCAATTTCAGTATCAATCATTCCCGCATCTTCAACATGTTCATTACTGATGCCCGTAAGATTTGTAATGTTTGATCCAATGTCACCACTTGGCTTCACAAAAAATTGGTTGTGATCAATTATTTGACCTCCACTAATCTTTGTAGCACCAAATTCAATAATTTCATTAAAACGATTTGAAAGTCCAGTTGTTTCAATATCAAAAACAATGAAGGTATCTCCTATTTTCTCGTTATCATCATAATTTCTTATAATATGCGATACATCTTCGACAATATTGAACTCAACACCGTATATTAATTTAAAGTTTCGATCAGGATCTTTCTTACGCAGTTTTTTAAGATGTTCAAAGGCATCAGGATAGGCCTGTATGACCATATGATCCGTTATTGCCAATGCCTCATGACCAAAGTGATAAGCTTGATCCATTAAGGCTTCAACCTCACTCACTCCATCCATTTCACTGCGGTTTGTATGGACATGAAATTCTATTCTTTTTTGATCTTCATTATCAAAAATTTGATCCGGTTTAGATGTTGTCATGATCGCATCTGCCATGACATTATTGCTCTTTGAATAGTTATCGTATTGAAGTGATCCCTTCACTTCAATGTACTGTCCAACCTTGATGTTTAAGATATCTTCAGCACTATGACGACGTCCTTCAAATCGTTTCACAATAAAGGCTCCTGTATTATCTTTTAAGGTAATGGATTGTAAATACTTACCACTCTTTAGTTGGCGATTATCAAGCTTAAATATTTGACCCTTTATTAATACCTTATCCAAACCATCACGAAGGTTAATAATGTCTACTTTTTCATAGTCATTACTTAATCCATAGTCAAAGATCTTATTTTCTTTTACTTTATTATCCTTGTTCACCGCTTCAACAACTTCAACCTTAGCCTTTTTAAGTGTTGGTGTTGTCGTTTTGATTTTATTTGTAATTCCAACTTGAATAAAGTAGAGCTGTAATTTTGCGTATACCTTATTAAAGGCAGTTTTCGCATCTTCATCATTGACGAGGACAATAATTTCATTATCTTCAACATTAATTAAATAATCACTTTGTTTCGTAAGATTATTTTTTGATAGAAAATAATTAAAATAAGCTTGAATGTCTTTAACACTAATGTCATGATCACTTGGAATCACTAAGAGTTCTACAGTGTATCCAAATTGTTTTTCTAAGTTTACGATTAAACTTTCATACACTGTAAAAGGCAAGACCTTATTCACGTTTAAGTCTAGTTTTAATGTTTTATTTTTCTTATTAAAAATTGGTTTTTTAATGACACCACCAAATAAAGTGTGCATCATGTTTTCATCAATTTTTAGTTTATACCCTAAATCTTCTAAATTCATACTAACCCTACTTTACTAATTTTAAGAATGCATCTTTCGCTGCATTTTGTTCTGCCTTTTTCTTACTTGCACCCACACCACGTCCTAAACAAATGGAATCATTGTATACTTCGATTGTAAAGACGGGATTGTTTGCAGGACCAGATGTATTGACGAGTTGATAGACGACACTCCCACGAATATCTGCCTGTATGTATTCCTGTAGTCTTGTTTTATAGTCTATAATTGCCGGTTTAATTTCGTCAACCTTATTAAAGGTAATGACCAATTCTAATATTTTACTAGCATTTTCATAGCCACTGTCAATATAGATTGCGCCTAAGAAGGCTTCAAAGGTATCGGCTAAAATGGAATCACGCATGCGCCCCCCAGATTTTTCTTCACCACTGCCGAGCCGTAAATATTTATATAACTCTAAATCTTTTGCATAGGATACTAAGGCTTCTTCACAGACGATGGATGCACGATAGGTTGTCATCTTACCTTCACTTAGCTTTTCATCCAGCATAAAAAGACGTTTACTGACCCAAAGTTGCAGAACAGCATCACCCATAAATTCAAGGCGTTCGTAGTCTTCTGATGTTGTATGTGGATTTTCATTCAAATATGATGAATGGGTAAAAGCATCAGTAATGACGTTTTTATTATTATAAGCAATATTATTTGCTTCTAGCCATTTAAATATATTCATTAAAACATCGCTCCTATTTTATTCACTCAATAACCTCTTAATTATAGCATGATAATCCGGATTATCTAAATTACTCGTGATCATTTTTGCATCACTTTTCGCAACTTGAAGCATGATTTGATCCGCTTCTATATCTCCTAATACAAAGTTTGGAAGTCCAGATTGACGTACACCAAGTACATCTCCAGGACCACGCTTCTTTAAATCAAATCGCGCAACCTCAAAGCCATCAGCATGCGCTTCTAAAAAGTGTAACTTCTCTTTAACTTCAGGATCCTTACTATTACTCAATAAATAACAATATGATTGATCAGATCCACGTCCAACACGACCACGAAGCTGATGAAGTTGTGAAAGTCCAAATTGTTGGGCATCATAAATAATCATCATCGTCGCATTTGGATTATCAAGTCCAACTTCAATGACCGTCGTACTTACTAAGATTTGGATCTCATTGTTCACAAACTGCTTCATCAATTGATCTTTAAGTTGACTGTCCATTTTACCGTGTAGCGCCGATATCTTAACATCTAACCCTTGTCGCTCATTTAAGGCAATCTTAAGTACCTTCGTAATGGTTTCAACATTCGTGAGTACTTGATCCTCATCACTCTCTATGGCGGGCGTTACAACGTATATTTGATGTCCTTTTTTAAGTTGAGTTTTAACATTCTCTAAGATGGGCTTCATTGAGTTTTCTAAAATAACTTCTGTCTTTATATCACGTCGACTTTTGGGTTTTTGTGATATTGTTGAAACGGCCATATCAGAGAAAAGAATACTTGCTAAGGTACGTGGTATTGGCGTTGCACTTAACATGAGCAAATCGGCATTATTACTCTTATTAATAAGTGCCTTTCTTTGGTTGACACCAAAGCGTTGTTGTTCATCAACGACAATTAAGCCCACATCATTAAAGACAACCTGATCTTGAAATAAGGCATGGGTACCTACTACAATTTGAGCTGCTCCACTCTTAATATCAGATAAAATATCTTTCTTAAGTGTTGTACTTAAGCCGGAGTATAAGTTAACAACTTTAATATTTAAGGGGCTAAAAAGTTTATCTAACACGTTTGCCTGCTGAATGGCTAAGAGTTCTGTGGGTGCCATAAAAATTGCCTGTTGTCCACTTAAGACGGTAGCATACATTGCGATGGCTCCAACAATTGTCTTACCACTACCGACATCGCCTTGAACTAAACGTGTCATAATCTGTGGTACTTTAAAATCATTCAAAATATCTAAAATCGCAGCCCATTGATCATCTAATAATTTAAAGGGCAAATTATTAACAAAATCATCAATGTGTTGTTGATCAAAGACCTTAACCTTCTTAGTCAGTTTTGAGCCTTCTAATAGTCTTAATTCATTTCTCACATTAAAAACTAAAAACTCACGGTATTTTAAGGTACGTTTCGCAGCTTCAATCTCATCAAACGACTTTGGAAAATGGATATACTGGAGAGCCGTTTTCAATGGTAGAAGTTTGTACTTATCCAAAAGACTAAGCGGAAGATCATCAATAAGTGTATCCACGCACTCATCATACACCTTCTTTACAAATTTACGATATGCATTTATCGTTATACCAGCACTCAAACCATAGATAGGAAAAAGTCCAATGTTATCTTCAGGATTACTCACGTTATAATTACTCACAGAAACCTTATTTTTAGCCGTGTACTTCCCTTCAATATTAATCGTATCACCAATATTTAACTTACTTACCCAGTGTCGATTAAAGATCGTACAATGGATGATAATATCGTTATATAGTACTTGAAACCGAGTAGATGAACGTTTATTAAAGAAACTTGTCGTTGGCTTATTTAATAGTCGTCCACTAAAAAAGACATTATCATTAATTTTCCACTCACTAAAATCGATGAGTTCATTTTCATGATAACGATACGGATAGACAAAAAGTAAATCCTCACGATTTACTAATGATAAACTATCCATAATCTTTGCTTCACTCTTCAATAATTTCAAGACCATCACCATAGCAATTATATCATAATTCAAAATGAAAACATTTCATTAAAGTGTTATCTACTCAAATAATCTTATAAAAAAAGACCGTATATTATACAGTCTTAATGTGCTTATTCTACTCCAATAACGTAGTAATAAATTGGTTGTTTTGAATCAATGACTTCAAGTTCACAGTCATAGTTTTCTTCAATATATGCTTCAAGTTCTGCTTGATCCTCTGCTTTAGAATCTTCACCTACAATTAAGGTAATGAGTTCGTCATCTTCAGTAACGAGTGATTTAATAAGTGCTTTTGTAACATTTAGTAAATCTGTTTCGCTGCTAACAATTTTTCCGTTCGCAATTCCCATAAAGTCACCTTCATGAATTTCTAAACCTTCAAATTGTGTGTCTTTAATTGCATAAGTTACTTCACCAGTTTTAACGTATTCAAGAACAGCGTTCATGTTTTCTAAGTTATTTTCTAAAGTATCTTCTGGATTAAAGTTAATTGCGGCACTAATACCTTGAACCACTGATTTACTTGGAACTACTGAAATGCTTTGATCTTCAAGTATAGATTTTACTTGTTCAGCTGCCAAAATAATGTTTGAGTTGTTTGGTAAGATAATAATATGTTCAGCATTAAGATCTTTAATGGCTTCTAAGAAGTCTTCAGTAGATGGGTTCATTGTTTGACCACCGCTAATGACCTTATCAATGTGTAAGGTTTCAAAGTATGATTTTAGACCTTCTCCTGCTGTTACAGTAATAAGGGCATATTTTTTCTTTTCTACGGGTGCATCATCGTGGTTGTGCGTATAAATTGTATCATGTTGTTCTTGCATGTTTTCAATTTTTAGCGTTACAAACTCACCATATTGTTGTGCCATATTTAAGACGACACCAGGTGTTAGTGTATGAACATGAACCTTAACTAAGTCCTCATCTTGTACAAGTACAATTGAGTTTCCTAGTTTACCTAAGGCTTGTTTCATTGTCGCTTCATTAAAGGTAATGTTACCATCTGATCCAAGGCGTAAGATAAATTCAGTACAGTATCCATACTCATCTTCACCACCACTAATGTGGGCTTGATCAATATTAACATCTTCATCTTGAACATCGATCGTTTCACCTTTTAAAGCTTTTAGGAATCCTTCAAGAATAAGGACAAGTCCAGCTCCACCACTATCAACAACCCCTACTTCTTTAAGTACAGGAAGTAATTCTGGTGTACCTTCAAGGGCAATGTTACTTTCTTCAACTAGCTTTTCGAAGTATTCAACGATTGAAAGTTCTGGATGCTCTAAAGTATAGGCATGAGCATTGTTTGCACCAAGACGAATAACTGTTAAGATTGTTCCTTCAACAGGTTTCATAACAGCCTTATATGCTACTTCACTTCCTCGTAAGAAGGCATTCGCAAGATCTAAGGTTGTTGCTTCATCAACACCTTCTAAGCCTTGTGAGAAGCCTCTAAAGATTTGTGAGAGGATAACGCCTGAGTTACCACGCGCTCCCATCAATAATCCCTTAGATAAACCTTTTGAAAGTTCATAAATTGATTGTTTATTATCGAGTTGAGCTGCCTTATTTCCGTTTGAGAAGGTTAAACTCATGTTTGTACCTGTATCTCCATCAGGCACAGGGAAAACATTTAATGCGTTAATGTGTTCCTTATTGTTGTTTAAATTGTTTGTTCCATTTTGTAACATCAATTTAAACGTATTGACGTTTAAGTTCTCCATTAGTTATCCGTCACTTTAATTCCTTGGACAAAGACGTTAACCGCATCAAAATCAATCTCCAAATGTTTGTTTAATTCATATTTAACTCTTTTTTGAACTTCGGTAACTACTTCTGAAATTCTCACACCACTGCTGATCACAACGAATAAGTCAATTTCGAATTTGTCATCAACTGTTCTTACAACAATTCCCTTACTGTAGTTATCACGTTTTAATAATTCTGCAAATCCATCTTTTAACATGTTTTGTGAAGCCATCCCGACAATACCGTATGCTTCTGAAACAATCCCACCTGTTAAGTTAGCGATTGCTTCTATTGAAATATTTATATCTCCATAATTTGTTTTTTTGTATACTGGCATAATTTTCCCTCCTATACCAACAATTATTATATCAAAATTGTTAGTTTTATCCAACTAATCATTACTTTTCACACATTATTCACAAGAATAATGGCATCAAAATTGTCTTATCTATTGTTCAATACATTTTTGACTGTACAGTTTACCACTGAGTTCATCAATCATAATACAACGATTTTCTTTTGCTAGCTGTGGCACAATACTAAAATAATGATTCATTTGATCTACTGTTTGAAAACTTGTATAAACCTTATTTCCATCATTCATAATAATCTCTAAAAGTTTATCATCATAGCTTACTGATGTTTGATGAATTTCAGATATTTGAGCTAATATTGAATCATCAACGTCCGCAAAAGATGCTACTAAACGTTGTTCATCATCTACTGCTTCAAAACCATTGATATAAATCATATATGGTAGGTAATGATACAGTGTATCGGTAAGTTCGCCATAGGATCCATCTTTCATAATCATACGAATACCACCATCAATATAACGATATCCAAAGACATCAAGTTCACTAACATTAATGTTAATGGTCCGTTTTAAAAGTGATGTTTTTACGGATGCTTCAGCAATTAAAGGATGATTTAATAACTTATGCTTAACAAACAATCCATTTGATAAGAATAAGTATTTATCTAGTGAAACCTCAGATACTTCTGTGATTTCTTCCTTACTGATGAGTTTATTTCCAGTAATTAAGATGACCTTTGGTTTGGACAGTTCTGTAAACAAGTAAAAAGATAAGAGTACAACAAGAATACTAAAGCGTGTGAGACGACGACGAATACGACGTCTTTTGTTTCGTTTAATTTGTGCTTGTTGCTCTAATTTTTGTTTAAAGACCATATCAACGACTTTTTCTTGTTCATCTACCAATTAAATCGCTCCACTTCCAAATACAAGTCCACATCAAAATCTTCTTTTGCATGATCGATCATTAAATCAATCAATTGATTAATATCGTTTGCTTTCGCATTTCCTAAATTGCAAATAAAATTACTATGTTTTAAACTGATTTGAGCATCACCAATCATTTTACCCCGTAAATTCATCTCATCGATGAGCTCCCACATCCGCTTTCCTGGAAGATTGCGGAAGGTTGATCCAAAGGTTGGATAATCAAAGGGCTGTGTTTCAAAACGACGACGGTTACGTTTCACACTTATTTCTTTTAAACGATCGCTATTCGCTGGAACTAAACGCAAATTCGCAGCCACAATAATCCAGTCATGCTCTTGAAACACACTCTTACGATATGCATATTCTAACTCATTTTTTGATAACCATTGTAATTGTTTATCTCGATATACAAGTACGGATTCCACAACATCACTTATTTCTTCATTGTAGGCACCTGCATTCATGTATAAGACACCACCTACAAAGGCTGGAATGCCCATTGCGAACTCTAAACCCGCAAATCCATTATTGATGGCAAAGTTTGCGGCAGTTATAATTGGTACCCCTGCTTCAACATACATGATGTTATCATTCATTTCATAATGATTAATATTGTTTAACTTAATGACAACACCATCGTAGGCTTCATCACTACAGAGAAGATTACTTCCGTTACCAATGATTTTATACGCAACCTTATGCTCATTAATAATATCAATTGCTGAGACTAAATTAAAGATATTTGTCGGCTCAAAATAAATACTAATATGGCCACCAACACGAATCGTTGTTAATTGACGAAATGATTTATCAAGTGCCACAAGTCCCAGTTGTTCTAACTGATTAATCATTGCTTATCTTTTCCAATATTGCCTTTGTAATGTCTTCACTGGCTTGTGCTTTTGCTAAAGATAAGGCACTATTTGACATTGCTTTTAATTGTTCTTCATCATTCATTAAATCATCAATTAACTCAATTAATGCATCAGCGCTTAAATCTTCTTCCTTAATAATACGTGCAGCATCAACCTTTTCAAGTTCAACAGCATTTACATACTGATGATTGTTAGAAACGTATGGCGATGGAATAATAATACTCGGGATGCCTAGTGCACAGATTTCAGCTGCGGTTGTGGCACCACCACGTGCAATAACAAGATCACTGCTCGCAAGTATTGCTGCTTGATCAACGTAAGGGACGATCACCACATTATCAGGCTCATCTAAAAGTTTAAAGGCATCATAATGTTTCTTACCCGTTACCATAATTAATTGATATGGTTTTTTATTAAGTGCAGGAATAAGTTCTGACATCGCATGATTTACACTTTCAGAGCCTAAAGATCCCATAACGACAAGAATAGTCTTTAATTTTGGATCCAGTCCAAAACTTTCAATGACTTTTTCATCAAATCTTAATCCTGATACTTCACTTGCACGTGGATTTCCAAGTAAGACAACCTTTTCATTGTTTAATTGTTCCAAGAGATTTGGATAACATACGACGACAAGTTTCGCAGCTTTAAAGAACATTTCATTTGTTTTTCCTAAACTTGAATTTTGTTCGTGTAAAATAATTGGAATATTTAAAAATTTTGCTGCTAAAAGCGTTGGAGCTGTAATGTACGCACCAAATCCAATGACAACATCTGGTCGATTAAAGAGAAAACGGAAATACATTAAGATTAGGGCAAAGCCTAATTGTACGTATTGCATGAACTTATGGAAGAGACTTCTACTTCCACTCTTTAAATGATAGCCTTCAAAATGAAATCCAGCACTTGTCACAATATCTTTCTCCATATGTTTTGAAGATCCAGTAAAGGTAATGTCGACATCCTTAATGTTATTTTTCATGTAATTTGCTAAGGCAAGTGCCGGATAAATGCGTCCACCCGTTCCACCTGTACTAAAAATTATTTTCATAAAACCACCTTATATCTTTCCATGTTTTTTCAAATGATCATAGGCCTTACTTGTAACAACACGACCTCGTGGTGTTCGATTAATAAAGCCAATTTGAAGTAAGTATGGTTCATACATATCTTCAAGTGTCATTGCTTCTTCTGAAATACTTGCAGCAATGGCTTCAATACCTACCGGACCACCATCGAAGCGTTCAACGATACCTAGTAAATAAAGAAGATCAACATCATCCAAACCAAGCTCATCTACCTTTAGTTTACCGAGTGATGTTTGAGCTAAATGATGATCAATGATATTATCATTTAATATTTCCGCAAAGTCACGCACACGTCGTAATAAACGATTCGCAATACGAGGTGTTCCACGCGATCTACGGGCAATTTCTAGAACAGCAAACTCATCAATCGTACAGTTTAATATTGTGCTAGAACGCGCTACAATCGACTGAAGTTCGGCATCTGTATAGTACTCAAGTTTATTAATGATTCCAAAACGATCACGTAGTGGTGAACTTAAGTCACCAACACGTGTTGTGGCCCCGACGAGTGTAAAGGGAGGAAGATCTAAGCGTACACTACGTACACTGACATCACTTCCAACTACAACATCAATGAAGAAGTCTTCCATGGCTGGATAAAGTATTTCTTCGATCAGCTTTGGTAAACGATGAATTTCATCAATAAAGAGGACATCACCGGCTTCAAGAGATGACAAAATAGCTGCCAAATCCCCTTGCTTTTCAATCGCAGGTCCTGAGACAGCTTTTAGATTACCACCCATTTCATTGGCGATAATATAGGCTAATGTTGTTTTTCCAAGTCCTGGTGGACCGTAGAGTAAGACATGATCTAAGGGTTCTTGTCTTTTTTTAGCTGCTTGAATAAAAATATTTAAGTTATCTTTAATCGATGATTGACCAATATACTCGCTTAATGTTTGTGGTCGAATATATATATCATCATCACGATAGTTTGCATCCAATATCTCGTTCATCTTATCCGCCCTTTCGCTGATTAATCAGTTTCAGTCCAGCTTTCAAGTACTCATCCGTACTCATGACTTTATTCTTTAATTGTGCTTTTACAATGTTTAACTCTGCTGGTGCAATGCCGAGTGACTTCAGTCCACTGAGGGCATCATCAAGCGCACTGTTAGAACTTGTTGGAGTATCCGCAACCAATTTTTGTTTTAAGTCCAAAATAATTTGTTGGGCTGACTTTGCTCCAATACCTGGTAATTTTTTTAAGTAGTTAATATCAGCATTACTAATTGCATTTGAAATTTCTTTTGCATTTGCCTTTGCTAATATATTATTAGCCGTTTTTGGTCCAACACCTTTTACAGTAATGAGCATTAAAAACAATTCACGATCAAGGGTCTCTAAAAATCCGAACAATGAAATTTCATCTTCACGTACGTGTTGATACGTGTGAATGAAGACTTCATCACCAATCGCTAGATCATTATCACTAATGTAGAGTAAGTAGCCTAGATTGTTGCATTCCACAACAATCTGGCCCTCACTTTTTGAATATACTGTTCCTTTTATAAATGAAATCAAGTTATCACCCTAGTCTATAAATTCAAATTCATAGTTATCAATGACGATTGCATCGCCATGGTCAGCTCCTAATTCGCGTAACTTCGCATCTACTCCCATTATACGTAAATTTCAAGCAAAATGGTAGCTTGCAGACTCATTTTCGAAGTTCAACATTCTAAAGTCTTTTAATAATTTATCGCCTGTAAGTTCAAAGCGATTGTTTGAAATTTTAGTAACAATAAAGTCTGGTTTCTCTGCTTTAAAGCGGTATACAACCCCTTGATCTTCATTGTCAATAATTGGGAAGTATGGTGTTGTTTCTAGTAAGTCCGCAACACGGTAGAGTACACCTTCTAAACCTTCATTTATGAGTGTTGTTGTTTCAAATACTTCAACATCTGCATATGCTTCTTTAAAGCGTTTTAAATTTTCTTGAGCATCATCTAAATCCATTTTATTTGCTACAACAACCTGTGGACGTTTTAATAAATTATAGTTGTATTGTCCTAACTCATCATTAATGATCTTATAGTCTTCAATTGGATCACGTCCATCTTCAGCTCCCATGTCGACAACATGAATAATGACGCGGCATCTTTCAATATGACGTAAAAATTGATGACCAAGTCCTTTTCCTTGACTTGCTCCTTCAATGAGTCCTGGAAGGTCTGCTATTGTAAAGGAACGGTGATCATTCGTTTGTGTGACCCCTAAGTTTGGAACAATTGTTGTAAAGTGGTAGGCATCAATCTCAGGACGCGCCTTACTAACAACGGATAAGAGTGTACTTTTTCCAACCGATGGATATCCTACAAGTCCAACATCAGCCAATAGTTTTAACTCAATGATCAGATCATGGGCTTCTGCAGCCTCACCTTTTTGAGCAAAGTCTGGCGCAGGATATCGATTTGACATGTAGGCAAAGTTTCCTTTACCACCCTTACCACCTTTTCCAACAATAACCTCTTGACCATGTTCCACAAGATCAGCGATAATCGTATCACTTTCAGCATCTTTGACAATAATTCCAACAGGTACATTTATAACAGTATCTTCACCACTGCGACCATGCATTTTCTTTGGCTTTCCAATGTTTCCATTTTGGGCATTAATATGACGGTTGTAGCGAAGATCCAATAAGGTTGATCGATTACTATCCGCTCTTAAAATGACATCGCCGCCATCACCACCATTACCACCGTCTGGTCCTCCTAGTGGTACAAATTTTTCTCGGCGCATACTGACAATTCCATTACCACCATCGCCACCTTTTACTTTAATATTAACTCGATCAACAAACATATTTTCTTCTCCTTACAAAAAAAATCCCATTAGGGACTTTTTTATGCTGGGTAAACTGAAACTTTTTTATTGTTTCTACCCATTCTTTCAAATCTTACAATTCCATCTGCTTTAGCATATAAAGTATCATCATTTCCACGTCCTACATTTTCACCTGGATGAATTTTAGTACCACGTTGGCGATAAATTATACTACCTGCACTTGCGAATTGTCCATCTCCCATTTTCGCTCCCAAACGTTTTGAATGTGAGTCTCGACCGTTTCTTGATGACCCTACTCCTTTTTTAGAAGCAAAGAATTGAATATCTAGAATAAACTTCATGCGTTACACCTCCGTTACTTTTATGTTTATGTATTCGGGATACTGAGCGTATACCGTTTTAAATTGATATTTTGTGAAATTCATTAATTGTTCAACCGTTTCTGATTGTTCTACAACTGAAACAGTGATTAAGTTATCTGCAACAACGATATCAAAATTGTTGGGCGCTAATTCATTGAAACCATTTAAAGCTCCAAATGCAATAGCACTGATTCCAGCACATACGAGATCTTGACCTTTTTTGGCAAACTCAGCATGACCAGAGATGATTAATGAATCATAGTGATTCTTAATCTTTTTAAACTGAACCAAGACCACATTAAGCCTCGATTGATTTAATTACTAATTTTGTATAAGGTTGTCTATGACCTTGTTTTCTGTGTGTTGATGGATCTTTCGCACGGTATTTGAAGATAACCACTTTTTTACTTTTTCCGTGTTTTTCAACCTCAGCAACAACTTTTGCGTTTTCTACGTATGGAGCTCCAACTTTAACTGTTTCACCAGAAGTTAAGACCACTTTGTCAAAAACGTATTCAGCACCAGCTTCAACATCTAAGAGTTCAACGAAGATTGCATCTCCTTCTGAAACCTTTAATTGTTTTCCGCCTGTTTCGATAATTGCGTACATTTACTGCACCTCCTTCTTAATAAGACTCGCCATGTAAGGTGGCCGAAGCACTTTAACCTTAAGATGTGCGGTTGTACCATAAGGATACAACATAAAGATTTTATCACTTTTATGCTGTCAAGTCAATGCTTTGACACCATTTTAGGTGTGATTGAAAGATCTTTTTTATGAACCATTTCAAGATTTAAAGAAAGATATAGCCCGCAATTCCACTAATGGTAATAATAAGGATTGGACTCAGTTTATATTTACGTAAAAGATACACATATAATGCAAGTAATACTATCTTAACACCATTAATATTAAAGGCTTCAAAGTTTAAGGATTGAACATTAAACAAGGCACTCATCATAATACCGAATGTTGCATAGGCCACAAGTCCTACAATAACAGGACGAAGACCATTTAATACACTATTGACAGCCTGAAGATCACGATACTTATAATATACTTTCGCAAATACAATGACGATAATAAAGGATGTAACAATCACCCCTATTGTTGCGATAAGTCCGCCTAAAAGTCCTGTCATTTGATTTCCAACAAAGGTACTTGCATTCACTGCAATGGGACCTGGTGTCATTTCAGATATAACGACCAAGTGTGAGAACTGTTCAAAGCTAAGCCACTGATGTTGTGAAACAATAATACGTTCAATCAGTGGTAATGAGGCAACCCCACCACCAATCGTAAACAATCCAATTTGAAAGAAAGCAATAAAAAGTTCTATTAAGAGTTCCATTATGCTTCCTCCTTATTTGATTTTATATGAAAGTGATTTTTAAAATAGAAATATCCAGAGACGCCACCAAATATAATAATCAACATTATATTAACATTAAGTATCGCAAGCACAAAGGTTATGAACATCATAATTAGGGCGTACACTTTGAAGTCAATCAGTGCACTTTTCGCAAGATCATACACCACATCAATAAGTATTGCCGCAACACCAATATTCATGGCCATTAAGACCTTTTGAATGATTGGATTGCTCATAAATAACTCATAAAACTGAGAAATGATCGTAATAATAATGAGCGGTGGAAGACAGGCTCCACACACTGTTATTAAGGCTCCTTTTAAGCCCGCAACCTTGTAGCCCACAAGTATCGACGCATTTATGGTTAAGGCTCCTGGAGAGGATTGGGCAATAGATACCAAATCCAACATTTCATCTTCATTAATCCACTTTAATTCATTCACATATTTCTTTTTTAGTAGTGGTACAATGACGTATCCACCACCAAAGGTAAAGGCACTCAGCATAAATGAAGATATGAACAGTGTCAACATTTTATTCTTTTTCATATAACCACCACTTCTAAATAATCGTTAGTGTAAAGTAGAAGGTTGTTCCCTCATCAAGTACACTCTTTGCTCCAACATGCTCATTGTGGGCATGAATAATTCCCTTAGCTATCGATAAGCCAAGTCCGGTAGAATTTGCATCTCTAAAGAAATTCTTATTTACTTTATTGTATCTTTCCCAAATATCACTGAGCACTTCATCATCAATACCAATACCATCATCAATCACTTCCACGAATACTTTTTTACCTTTGGTTTTTAAATTGACCGTTATATGATTGGCCTTCGAATGTTTAATTGCATTATTTACTAAATTATAAAGCACTTGATTGATCTTCATCTCATCCGCTTCTACGATGTATAATTTATCAAAGGTAAAGTGAATTGTCTGTGGAAAGTGTGTAATGACACGTTCTACCAATTGATTCAAACTAAAACGAGATTTATTGAGCGTATACTTACCGGATTCAATGGCCGATAACTCTAAAATATCTTTGACCAATTCATCCAAGTATAAGGCTTCACTTCGAATGACTTCTAAATGTTCTAACATTAACTTTTGATCGTCCTTAGAAAAATCAGTGATCATTTCTGAGTACGCTAGAATCATTGTTAAGGGGGTTCGAATATCATGCGATACATTTGCAATAAGATCCATGCGCATTTCATCCATCTCTGATAATTTCTTTGTTGCATAGTTTAAGGTTGTCGCAAGATCGACAAATTCATTATATCCGCCATAAGACTCATCAAACTTCACATCAAAATTACCATTCGCAAGCTGTCGAGCACTATCTGTCATACTAATAAAAGGCTTTGCGATTCTTCTTGATATAAATAGTGAGGCAAAGATTGCTAAAACAAGGACAATAATGACAAGCAATACAAACTGATTTTGAATTAAAATCAAATCTGTTTTCTCTGGAGTAATGCGAGCATTTATAAGAATGGTAAAGTTTCCTAAATTGGGACTGATACTCCGTCCAAATACAAGCATTTCACTGCCATGGTCAACAAATACACTCAACTCGTTTGTTGAAGCATTCATCAATTTTTCATGAAACTCACTATAATTAAAGGGATCTTCAAGATTATCAACCAAGACATAACAGCCACTTCCTATTCCATTGAAAATTGTGCGGTGTTCAAACTCATCACTAATGAGTAAACACATCGCATTTTCACGTGCAATGCGATCAATACCGATGAGTGGTTGATCATTCTCAATTAAATTTTCAATCGTATCCGCAATACTTTGAACACTGTTGATCTTGGCATTACGATAATATGGTGTGATTAAATTAAGTTGAAGAAACCAAAGCACCATTAAAATAATCAATGCAAACAGCGTAAAAATGAGCCATGCTTGAAAGGTAACCCCTTTTCTAAATCGGTTAAATCTCGCTTTCAAAGCGATATCCTATTCCACGAACGGTTACGATCATGTCACGATATTCTTTAAGATTGGCACGTAACATTTTAATGTGCGTATCAATTGTACGATCATCACCAAAATAATCATACTGCCATAACTCCGTTAAAAAACGCTCACGTGTGACGACTTTATTTTTATTAGAAATTAATAGATTTAATACTTCAAATTCCTTTGGTGTTAGATGGACAATTTCATCATCAATCTTTACAATGTGTGAATCAATGTCAATACTTAAGCCATTGAATTTATAGACTGTATTCAAGGCCTTGTTATCACGACGTAATATGACACTAATTCTTGCCATCAATTCTTTTGTTGAGAATGGTTTTGTAACATAATCATCAATGCCCAGTTCAAAGCCATATAATTTATCGTACTCTTCTTGACGTGCTGAAAGCATAATGACCGGAACATTACTCATTTTACGTATTTTTTTTAAGGTTGAAAATCCATCTAACTTTGGCATCATAATATCCAGTATCAATACATCGAAGCTCTCATCTTCAATCATCTTTAAGGCTTCAAATCCATCTCCTGCTTCACTCACCACATACCCTTCTTTTTTAGCATAGGTCGCAATTACATTTCTAATTCTTTCTTCATCATCTACTATTAATA
>JAAZDN010000026.1 GCA_012512805.1 Erysipelothrix sp.
CAAAGTCCTCAAGGTTTGAACTTTTCAAAAACACTACTAAAACAACTCGTTAGCCAATTGAATCATCAAGATTATATAACATACAATAAGACCATTGAAAATGTTTTATTTCCAAGTACACAGAACCTCTTTGAATCCTATGCTCGTATTGTGGACATGAGTGAATATGTGGGGCTAGATATCATGCACGATAATTTATTGGATCAAAGAGGTAAAACATTCTACTGGCATCGTTATAAGATTTCAAATAAGACTATGTTGTTTAATCAATTAAAACATAAAGTTGACACTACTCAAGACTATCAAAACTATCTCATTGAAAACAGTCAATTGATGATAAACGATACGAAGGAAAATAGTGGTTTTGGCTACACTCGTCCATCCTTTTTTACAAAGGATTTAAAGGTGAATTTAAAGTTGGACTGGAATGGTTTTAAGTTTGTTCTTGATCTTCCAAAACACTTTAAAAATCATTACAAGGACGTCTTTGATAATACGCTCATGCAACTTTATAAATTACATCAAGTGATGAACACACGCTATCTTGAACACTTTCAATACGATGAGAATGAATGTGAATCCTATATTGATGCCTTAGAAGCTGCACTACAAACAATCAAACAAAATATGAACACCTATCATCAACAACTAAACGATATGACTGACTTTTTAGAACAAGCACTACTAAAAACATCAAAGAGTACAGTTAAAAAGACACAACTCATTGATCTTGAGTATCGTGAACAATTGGATAAAAAACTCTTAGCCCAGTCATTAAATGCAGTAGAAACAGCACTCTTCACACATGAAGAAGATGTTGATACGATCATTAGTTCCAACGCTGATCTCTTAACAACGATCATGCGTGAGCGAAAAGAAGACCTAGAAGTAAATACTACACCTTCAGAAACCATTCAATATGAACAAGCAAAAAGTATTCATCAGACCGTTGACTTTGAAAGCTTACTCTTAAACATAAAAGTTGAATTTAAAAGTGAACTCTCACAAATCTTTTTACAAAATAACTATACCTTAAAAACAATGTTTAATCTTATTCAAAGTAAAGAATACTTAGTTCAACAAAAAATACTCATCCTAAACCTTAACCATTACGCAAAACGAAATCTCAACTGGATACAGTATCGATACTATCTTCAATATTACGATCAGATTTTAAAGTCTATCGAATACATTGAAGCACAGTGTGATCAGATTATTTAGAGAATATTTAGTATTCTCTTTTTCTATTCGTTATATCAAACAATTTTTTTAATAAATTGAAGTTTTTTTATTGAAAAGTGAGTTCAACCATAGTATAATAGTCTAAGTTCGTTATTTAGAACAAAAAGTTTAATAAATACAACAGGAGGGATAGTATGGAGATTGGTCCACGCTTAAAGGATTTGCGTTTAAAGAATGATTTGACGCTTGAGGAATTAGCGAGTCGTTGTGAGCTGTCTAAGGGGTTTTTATCGCAGGTTGAACGTGATTTAACGTCACCATCAGTGTCAACGCTCAGTGACATTTTAGAAGCCTTAGGGGTTAGTTTTTCAACCTTCTTTAAGGAAGAACGTCCAACGCAAGTCATTTTTGGAACCGATGATTTCTTTGTGGATGAACGTGAAGATTATACGATCAATTGGATTGTTCCAAACTCACAGAAGAATACGATGGATCCGATTATTATTGAGATTAAACCAAAGTCAGAATCAATGGAAATTGAACCCTTTGATGGTGAGGAATTTGGTTATGTCTTAGAAGGTGAAATACACTTGAGTATTAATGAGACCTTGCATTTGATCAAGGCGAATCAAACCTTCTATTTACGGGGTAATCAATCCCATACCCTGGTGAATAAAAGTAATTGCATTGCGAAAGTACTGTGGGTCGTGAACCCACCTATATTTTAAGGAGATAGATTATGTCTAAAGACTTTATTAGATTTGAAAATATTGTAAAAGATTATGACGGACAATTGATTTTAAAATCAATTAACTTAGCTGTAGAAGAAAATGCCTTTGTAACCTTACTCGGACCTTCAGGTAGTGGAAAGACAACCTTACTTCGTATTCTAGGTGGGTTTGTAGAAGCGAATGAAGTGGCTGTTTACTTTAAAGAGATGGATATTAGTAGTGTTCCACCGTACAAGCGTGAGATCAATACAGTCTTTCAAAAGTATGCACTCTTTCCACATATGAATGTCTATGATAATGTTGCCTTCGGTTTAAACATTAAGAAAATGGACAAACAAACCATTGATCATAAGGTCCGTGAGATGCTACGCTTAGTGGGACTTAGTGGATTTGAAGAACGTGAAACAACGACCTTATCAGGTGGACAAGCTCAACGTGTTGCGATTGCGCGTGCACTCATTAATGAGCCAAAGGTACTCTTACTTGATGAGCCATTAGGAGCCCTTGATTTACGACTAAGAAAAGAAATGCAAATTGAATTAAAGAAAATTCAAAAAGAAGTTGGAATCACCTTTATCTATGTTACCCATGATCAAGAAGAAGCGCTCACTATGTCAGATGAAATTGTGGTCTTAAACAATGGTGAAATTCAACAAGTGGGATCACCAACGGACATTTATAATGAACCTGAAAACCGTTTTGTTGCGGAATTTATTGGTGATTCAAACATTGTCGATGCAATCATGTTAGAAGACTTTAAGGTTAAGATTGATAATGTAGAATTTGTCTGTGTTGACTTTGGATTTGAAGATAACGAAAATGTCGATGTTGTAATTCGTCCCGAAGACTTTGAAATTGTGGACTATGAAAAAGGACAATTAAAAGGTGAGGTTGTCGACATTACCTTCAAGGGTGTTCATAATGAGATTACCGTTAAAACAGATCTTCGTGAATACATTATTCATACGATAAAAAACGTTGAACTACACAAACAGGTCGGGCTTACTTTAAATAAAGAAGACATTCATGTTATGCATAAATTTGGAGGCTACTAGATGAAATCATTTCGCCAACTCGTCTATCCATACATGATTTGGATTGGACTCTTTATTGTCGTTCCAATGTTACTCATTGTGCTTTATGCCTTTGTTCAACCTGGAAACAGTGTAACAACCATCAAATTTACATTAGATAACTTTTTACAGTTCTTTAATGAAGACTTTATTCGTGTCTTACTTCGCTCTTTTGCAATGGCACTTGTCACAACAATTCTCTGTTTACTTATTGGCTATCCAACAGCCTTAGCCATTACAAAATTAAAACCATCGATTCAACCATTGATCATTCTTATTGTAACAGCACCACAATGGGTCAACATGCTCATTAGAACCTATGCTTGGATTGGAATCTTAAATGATAAAGGCTTATTAAATCAACTCTTAAATGTCTTTAATCTTCCGCCAATATACATTATGAATACGAATATTGCGGTGGTCATTGGGATGGTCTATAACTTCTTACCGTTTATGATCTTACCTATTTATACAGTCCTTGCGAAAATGGATGAATCACTCATTGAAGCAAGTCATGATTTGGGTGCTAATCCGATTGAAACATTTCGTCGTGTCATCTTTCCCTTATCACTACCTGGTGTTGTATCAGGGATTACACTTGTCTTTCTACCATCAATTTCAACCTTCTTTATTCCAAAACTTCTTGGAGGTGGAAAGTCCTTATTAATCGGAAACTTAATTGAAGAAAAGTTCATTACGAGTGGTGATTGGAACTTTGGGAGTGCGATATCCTTAATTCTTGCGGCACTAGTACTACTTAGTATCTTCTTAGCACGCAAGGTTGATCCTGATAAGGACAATTCAGAAAAGGGGATACTCTAATGAAAAAAAAGAACTATTGGCTCAGTAAAATATGGATTGGCTTAACACTACTCTTTCTCTATATCCCGATTGTCACGATGATGGTCTTTAGTTTTAATGAAAAACGCTCACTCAGTGTATGGGGTGGATTCTCATTAAAATGGTACAGTAAGCTGTGGCAAGGTCGTAAGGTGATGGAAGCCGTCGTTAATACCTTTTCAATTGCGATTATTGCAACAATCGTCGCAGTCATTATTGGAACAATTACAGCGATTGGACTATCAAAATCACGTAAAATTATACGCAATATCGTCTTAAACATTAGTGATCTTCCAATGCTTAACCCAGAAATTGTAACAGCAATTGGACTGATGTTACTCTTTACGACGATGGGACTTCCAAAGGGTTTTGTTACGGTGCTCTTAGCACATATTATTTTCTGTGTCCCCTATGTTATTTTGGCGATACTTCCAAAGCTACGATCTCTGGATGAAAACTTAGTTGAAGCCGCTATGGATCTTGGAGCAACACCAACTCAAGCACTGTTCAAGGTCATTCTACCGCAGTTAAAATCAAGCATTATTGCCGGAGCACTCATTGCCTTTACGATGTCCTTCGATGACTATATCATTTCCTACTTTGTTACCGGAAATGGCTTTAGAAACGTATCGATTCTCGTATCGACAATGGGCCGTCGTACAAACCCATCGGTCAATGCACTTTCCACAATCTTTGTACTCGTGATCTTTGTGGGACTTGTTCTTTATAACATTGCAATGGTTGTCAGTAAGAAGAAAGGGGCAAATAAATATGAAAAAATTAAGTAGTATTTTAATCACACTGCTCCTGCTTGTTGGCTGTGTGAATGGTGGAAATCAAGAGAAACAAGTACTTCGTATCTTTATGCCATCGGAATACATTGCGGAAGATACAATCTATGAGTTTGAAGATATGTTTAATGTTAAGGTTGTGACCGAAGAGTTTGAATCAAATGAACAAATGTATACAAAACTGATGGCGGGTAATAATTATGATATTCTCATTCCTTCAGATTATATGATTGATCGGCTAATTCAAGAAGATATGCTCTTAAAATTAGACAAGTCACTGCTTCCAAACTTAGAATACATCAACGAGGATTTAAGAAATCCTGCCTATGATAAACACGATGAATATACAGTACCTTATTTCTACGGTAGTGTTGGGATTCTCTATGATACAAATAATGTCAGTCTAAATGAACTTGAAAATGAGGGGTGGGAAATACTTCGTAATCAAAAGTTCTACAATGATGTTTACTTCTATGACTCAGAACGTGATGCCTTTATGATTGCCTTAAAGGCACTTGGATATTCGATGAACACAAGCAACTTAGATGAGATTAATGAAGCCTACGAATGGTTATCTAGCTTCTCAAGTACAATGAGTCCTGTCTTTGTCTTGGATGCTGTAATCGAATCAATGCTTGATGCCAACAAGAGTATGGCGATCATGTATTCAGGTGATGCAGCCTTTGTAATGAGTGAAAATGAAGACTTAAGCTTCTTTATGCCAAACGAAGGAACAAACATCTGGGTAGATGCAATGGTCATCTCAAAAGAAGCTAAAGAAGTGGATCTCGCACTAGAATGGATGAACTTCATGCTAGACTATGATATTGCCTATTTAAACTCAGAAGAAATTGGCTACTCATCACCGGTTATTGATGTGTACAAGGATCTATCAAATGAAGATGGACTATTCTATGGAAACGATGCCTACACACCAGATCTTGATCGTGAGAATGATGAAACCTTCAGTCATAATGAAGAATTAAGACAAGCGATATCTGATCTTTGGATTCGTGTTAAAGTAAAATAATAGTACTAATTAAGGTTATACATGTAAATAGTGTATAACTTTTTTATATTGGACTTGACAAGAGATGCTGCTAAAGGTAACTAATGATATAGGTTACTTAGTTGAGTAACTAAGCGAATAACTTAAACGGAAAGGAGATAAAACGATGAAGTTACTGCATAATACAAATATTCCGCTATTTAGTCAAATTGCGAATATCATTGAAGAACAAATTTTAGATGGAACATTTAAAGAAAATGATCAAATTATGTCAACAAATGAACTATCATCATATTTTAAAATTAACCCCAATACTGTTTTAAAGGGTGTAAACCTTTTAGTGGATGAGCGCATACTCTATAAAAAGCGTGGTATTGGTATGTTTGTGAGTGAAGAAGCACAAATAATTATCATGAAAAAGCGGAATTTAGAATTTAAGGATGAGGTTTTAAATGCAGTTGTCAATGAGGCCAAAAAACTTCAGATCGACGAAGATACACTCATTCAAATGATCAAAGTAATGTATAAGAGGGAGGATAAGAATGATTGAACTTATTATGTGAGTAAGCGCTATAAAAAACAAAAGGGATTGAAATATCTTAATCTAGAGTTAAAAGCACATATGATATATGGACTCTTAGGTCGTAATGGGGCAGGTAAAAGTACCATAATGAACTTAATGGCACGACGCATATTTCCAAGTTCAGGACTGCTTAAAATCAGTGGTGTTCAATTAAAAGAAGGCATGAATCTTAGTCCCATCGTCCATTTATTAAGTGAAGAAAATTACTATAATATTGATGTAAAGATAGCTTCACACTTTAAGAATATACATGACTTAAATGAGCACTTTGATATAGAAAATGCATATCGAATTGCGGAGCTGTTTAAACTAGATTCAAATCAAAAGCTTAAGTCACTATCTACAGGCTATCTCACGATCTTTAAATTATGTATCGCATTATCAATACGCGTCGATGTTTTACTCTTAGATGAGCCAATTAAGGGCTTGGATGCAAATCATCGTGAACTGTTTTATTCACTACATTTAGAATATTATCAAAATCATAACAATACGATTGTTATATCGAGTCATATTATTGATGAAATTACAAATCTCATTGAAGAAGTGATTGTAATTGAAGATGGAAACATTATATTGGAACAATCAGTAGAATATCTATTAAATCATGCCTATCTTTTCAGTGGAAAATATGAGGAAGTGATAAAAACACTTAATGGACTAATACCACTACATATTGAAAGAAAAGCATTTGAAACCCGTGCAAACATACTCACAGAGATTGAAAATATGCATAACCTATAACAATAAACAAACTGTCATTAAAAATTATTCATTGCGATGACCAGTAATAAGGAGGATCACAGTGAAAACAATCTTTAAACTTAGCATCCAGGAATTCAAAGAAAAGAAACGATCATTATTTATCTTTGGATTATTTATTGTACTGATTACATCTATAATCCTATTAAATATAAATAATGAAGATAATCTAAGGCTTTCATTAGTTTTTGCGGATTTACTTGAAAAATTATCATACCATACTATATTGCACTGGGTATAAAAAACTATAAGATATCACTCAATAATACCTTACAAATGGGACAATCACGCACAGAGTATATTGTTTCAAGAATATTAAGCATTGTCATGATTGCGGTACTTGTTTCAGTGATTGTGACACCGATATCTTATATTTTTGCGGATCTTGGAGAATTCAAAACTGATCCTGAAATTATAACGATATTTATGGGAGACTATAG
>JAAZDN010000027.1 GCA_012512805.1 Erysipelothrix sp.
TGCAAAAAAGCACACAATAATTTAATGTTACATTCATCTTAAATAAGTGCTTCACGCTCGATAAGATGGAGTCCTTTCGGTGTAAGCTCATAGATTTCATCAAAGGTTTGTGAAAGCAAGTCACGATTATGAGTGATGATGAGGACAGATCCCTTGTAGTCATTGATCTCCTGAATCAGTGTATCAAGTGATAATGGCGATATATTACGGGTGGGCTCATCCATTACTAAAAGTTGTGTTTCTAATAGTGACATCATCGCAAAGAAGGTCTTCGCTTTCTGTCCACCTGATAGATTTTTAAACTGTTCTTCCATTTCATTACTACGAAAATTTAAACTACCAAGATGTGTCATAATATCAGTAATCTCTTGTCGAGTTCCCTCCCGTTGAAGTAATTCAATTGGCGTTTTTTCAGTATCTAAAACATCATGATAGGAATGTGGCATGTACGCAAAATCCACGAGGCATGCTTTTAACAAGGTTTTAATGAGCGTTGTCTTGCCTACACCGTTATCTCCGATGATCGCAATTTTCTTCGGACCAATGATATCTAACTTTAGATTTTCAACTAAGACTTTATCTCCTATACTTAACCTGGCCAAATCCAAACGCACAATCTCTTTGTTGGCTGGAGCAAAAATACTATTTAATTTAAAAATCGCAGCTGATTCAGGCTCGATTGTTTTTGTGAGATTATTTTTAGAAATCTCAAGCTGTTTTTCTCGGGTCTTCACTGTATTCATCTTCGCCTTAATTTTTGACGCAACAAAATCGCGTTCAACTTTACTCACATGATCACTTGCATGACTTAGTTTATTAAACATTCGATAGTATTTGTCCTTTGCAACCTTATATTCTTGCTTTTCAGTCTTAGCCAGTTGGTTATGATTCTCAATTGTTTTATTAATATGTTTCACATAGCTTTGATAATCAGTACGCATGAATGTATGTTTCGTCACGTGGCGTCGCTCAAGCTGTTCAAGATGTAAAATTGCATTTCCGACATTCTTGATAAAGGCTCGATCATGTGATGCAAAAACGAGCGGACGATCTATCTTCAGTAATTCTGCTTCTAAAAATTTAATACTTTTTAAATCTAAGTTATTTGTGGGCTCATCCAGAATCAGTAAATCAAAGGGATTCATTAAGGCTTTAATGATACTGAGCTTTGTGTATTCTCCTCCTGACAGTGAATTGAGTTCTAAACGGTCTAAAATATCATCCTCAAGTCCAAAGCCACTTAATAAATGGTATAGACGTTTATAATCTATGTCATAATTATGATTAAACAAAAATGTTTGTATGTTCATGTCTGCTTGCATGCGCTCCTGCGCAATCAACGTAACTACAAGTGACGTACTTCTTGCTTTAAACGATACATCCGCGTAACTCAGTGTTTGATGCGCAAAAAATTTAATAAGGGTACTCTTTCCACTCCCTTCTTCACCAATTATCGCGATCTTATCTCCATAATTCATAGAAATAGAAAAATCATCAATAATTGTTTGATTTGTTATTGAATGTGTAATTTTTAAGTTATCAACTATATACATATGAGCACCTCCTTAAAGAGGACACCGTATGTGTAATATTTTGTATTTATGATGTAATGTATTTCTCCATAGGTATCCAAAAACAATATCGCTTCGATAAATTAGCATATTGTATGTAGTTGTCTATAGAGTTTTGTACATTTTATCATCTCCTATAAAGATTATAACATTCGCATAAGATAAACTCAAGATATGAATATTTCATGTAACAATGCTTAAAGGTGTATGTTTCACATAAACAGCCTATCTACGATCATGATTATGAGCATAGATTGGCTGCTTGTTACATTAATTACTTTTGATTAATAATTTTAAAGCATCATCAATATCATCAAGGGCGATATCATGTTGTTCTTCAATCGTTTCAATTAAATTTTGGGTAGTGATTAAAGAAATAATCCGATCGACACTCGTACGAATTGCGCTAAGCTGAGTCACTATCTCATCACAACTACGTTCTTCTTCCATCATATTAAGTACCCCTTGCATTTGGCCATTTAATCGTTTAACACGATTTTTAGTTTTAACATCACACTTCATGGCTTAATTTTCCTGAATATGCAGACATTCCACCCATAACATTCACAACGTTATATCCTTGTTTAGATAAATATTGGGCTGCTATTGATGAGCGATTTCCAGAATGACAGACTAAATGATATGTCTCTTCCTTATCAAGTTCATCTAGGTGACTTGGAATTGTATTTAACGGCATTAATATAGCCCCTTCAATCACACCCATTTGATGTTCTTCAGACTCTCTAACATCAATAATATTTATATCTTTCATTCTTTGCATTTCATTCATTGTAATTGATTGGTACATCTTTTATTCTCCTCGATTCATCATTTCGTATAATCCATAGGCTCCATCTAAATTCTTAACCTTGTATCCGGCATTTCTTAGTATTGTTTCGGCATTATATGCGCGTACACCACTTGCACAATAGACAAGGATTTCTTTATCTAAAGGTAGCTCATTCATTGTATGACGTAATGTATCAAGTGGCATTGAAAGTGCTCCAGCGATTCTACCTTCCTCAATTTCATCAAGATTTCGAACATCAACAATGATTTTTGAAGTATTATTTTGATAAGATTCGACATCATACCATTGTACTGGATGAGTGATCTTTAAAATAATATTTTCAGCGACATAGCCTACCATATTCACAATATCTTTAGCCGATCCAAATGGAGGAGCATAAGCTAATTCTAAATCTTGTAGATCTGTGACAAGCATTCCGGCACGAATGGCCGTCGCAATAATATCAATCCGTTTATCGACACCTTTTCGGCCATATGCCTGTGCCCCTAAGATCTTATGTGTCTGTTTATCAAAAATGACTTTTAAACTGATCGGTGTTGCATTTGGAAAATAACCAGCATGATCATTTGCTTTTAAATGGATAATTTCAATCTGATCACGATCCAGCATGCGTTCATTTAAACCTGTAGCAGCAAAACTCATATCAAATAAACGAACGATTGCGGTTGCGATCGAACCTTTATTTGCTTTTTCAATACCACTTAAACTGTCAGCCAACTGACGGCCCTGACGATTTGCAGGTGCTGCTAAAGCAATGATTGCAGCTTGTTGATTAATTGCATTATAAGTAATCATCGCATCACCTACTGCATAAATATCTTTGACACTCGTTTTAAATTGTTTATCTACGACTATACCACCATTAAAGCCTAATTCAATATTTGTATTATTTAGAAACGCTGTTGCAGGACGAACCCCTACTGCCATAATTATTAAATCAGCATTAATTTCTTCACCGTCTTCTAGTGTTGCAATGTTATTATTAATGTTAACAATCGAAGTATTAGTATACGTCGTAATATCATTAGCATTTAAAACATGTTGAGCCATCGTTGCCATTTCAATATCTAATGGTGGTAACACATGTGGCGCCTTCTCAACGACACTGACATCGAGACCACGATGCTTTAGTGCCTCTGCCATTTCAAGTCCAATAAACCCTGCTCCAATAACAACTGCACTTTTATGTTTGTACTTTTCGATCGAAGCAATAATTGCATCCATATCTGGTATATTACGCAGTGTAAAGATTGCCTTATGACTTTCGATTCCTGAAATATCCAATTGAATGGCTTGGGCACCCACAGAAAGAATGAGTGTATCATATTGAATCTCTTCAAGACCATTCATTGTTTTAACGACCACCGATTTTCCCTGTTCATTGATCTTTATCACTTCATGATTGACACGAACATCAAGCTTAAAGCGATCTTCTAACATCGATTGTTTCGCAACGAGCAAATCTTCACGTTGCTCAATTTCATTTGAAATATGATACGGAAGTCCACAGTTCGCAAACGATACGTACGGGCCCTTATCAAGAACAATAATCTTATCATTTTGATTTAAACGACGATAACGGGTTGCAAAGCTCATCCCTCCGGCAACCCCACCAATGACAACAACTGTTTTATTTTCCATATGCCATCATTCCCCCTTTAATATTTATGGCATCAATGCCATTTTTTCGCATCATTTTAACAGCACGCTTACTGCGTATCCCCGATTGACACATAACATATACTGTCTGATGTGTACTAAACGTACTTATCTTGCTCAGTGGCACATTCTTAGCACGATGCGCTGATTTTACTTTAAACTCATGCGGTTCGCGAACATCGATGATGACATCATCTCTACTCAACTCACTCCACGTTATACTTGGTATTCTTTTAAAAAACATCGTCTTACTCCTTTTACTAATTAAATTTATTATACCCTATGGGGTATCCTTAGTAATAATATAGATGTAGGTTCAAAATGTCAATCTTATGGCTTTATTCCCACTTTATTTCAATTAAAAAGTTTCAAACTGTAAGTACAATCTGAAACTCAATTATTATTTTTCTAAAAGTTTTTTGTATTCGCTATACCCTTCGGCATCTAAGTCGGCATAATCGACAAATCTTAAGGCTGCTCCATTAATACAATAACGAAGCCCGCCAGCTTCTTGGGGTCCATCTGTAAAGACATGACCTAAGTGTGCATCAGCAGTTTCACTTCTTACTTCAACACGTTGATAGCCATAACTTGTATCTTCAACTTCTTGTATTAATGCATCTGAAATTGGTCGGGTAAATGATGGCCATCCACAACCTGCATCATATTTATCTGTTGATAGAAATAAGGGTTCACCTGAGGTAATATCAACATAGATTCCCTTATCAAATTTACTATCATAGGCATGTGAAAATGGTTTTTCAGTTGCGTTTTGTTGTGTTACTGCCCATTCTGTTGGACTGAGTTCTTTTTCTAACTGTTCGTCAGTATAGCGTTCATATTTTTTCATAGGTCCTCCTTAGTTTACACGAATGTAGTCAATACTTTTTTGATAATCTGGCATCAGTTCTTCTAAAAGACGATAGAAGCGTTCTGAGTGATTAGGAATGATCAAATGTAAGTATTCATGCGTCATGACATAGTTAATACAGTGTTTTGGATAATGAATCAGTTTTTCATTTAATAAAATATTTTGGAGTGATGGTGAACATGCTCCCCATCTTCCTTTTAGTTTAACAATTTGAATTGATGGCTCTTTTCCAAATACTTCATCAAATTGGTTACGATTGTTCATCACATATTCAATAAGCATTTCATTTAATTGCTCTAAAATTAGATCGTTATCTTTGTAATAGACCTTCTCTCCAAAAACAACAACATACTCATCGGTAATGTATGAGTTGCGTTTGAATGATACATCATTAATAATTTCTGAACGATCTAAGATCCAACCTCTGTTCTTTTGTAAATAATCAATTAAATGCTCTTTAGATAAGGCTTTGGGCTTGGATAAGTATAAAATATTCCCTGCTTTAATCGTAACATTTAAATTTTTTCTAGACAGTGGATCTAAGATACACTGAAAAATTTGATCATCGAGTACAATCTCAAAGTCAATCTTCTCGTTTATGACTGTTGTAGGCATTAAGTATTTGCACATCCTTTTCTATTAAGTTATAGTTTTCTAATAAATCAGGACGATTAATGTACGTTTTTATAAGTGAATTTTCATGACGATATTGATTAATATTTTCATGATGGCCACTTACTAAAACATCGGGTACACTAAGACCGTCAATCGTTTGTGGTTTTGTATATTGGGCATGTTCAAGCAGTCCGTTTTCAAAAGATTCACTTTCAATTGAATCACTCGTTATCACACCAGGTATGAGGCGAATAATTGAATCACTTACAACCATAGCCCCCAGTTCTCCACCCGTTAAAATATAGTCTCCAATACTGACACAGGCATCGACATGAGTGAGAATTCTTTCATCGTAGCCTTCATAATGACCACAAATGATAATAATATGTTCTTTCTTACTCAAAATATGTGCTTGTTTTTGTTTGTATAAAGGAGCTGCAGGTGTCATCATTATTGTATATGAATCCTCAGTTTTTACGGCCTTTAATGCATCAACTATCGGTTCATATTTCAAAACAAGTCCTGGACCACCACCATAGGGTGTATCATCCACACGATTGTGTTTATCTTTTGTGTATGGTCTAAAGTCCACAACCTCTATGTCAACAAATTTTTGAAGCACTGCTTTCTTAATTATTGAAGTATTTATAAATCCTTCAAACATCTCTGGAAAGATCGTTAAAATCGTAATTTTCACTATAATCCCTCAATTAAATTAATATGCAATGCATTATTTTCTAAGTCTACACGTTCAATGAAGGCATCCACAAAGGGCAACATCATCACACGATCTTCAAGTTGAATTGAAAGCAGTGTTTGTGCTGGTTTAATTGCATCAATAACCGTTCCAATTTTTTCATTTTGATGATAGACATCCAAGTTTACCAATTGAAATAAATAATAATCATTATCAAGTTTAGGAAGTTGATCAGCGGGCATATAGAGCGTTTCACCTTTATACTTCTCAACATCATTAATATTCTCATAATGATCCACCTTAATCATGACAAAACCATTGTGTTCTCTAAATCCTGAAATTTCTAATTTTTGTTTATTTTCTAAATAAACAAAACGTCCCACTTTAAAGCGATCTGCTACAAATTCTGATTCAGTTAACACCTTTAATTCACCACGAATTCCAAATGTATTTACTATTTTTCCAATCTCGACCATACGACCTCATCCACATCCTTATCTGAACTTTTATTTTACCACAATATAAAAAAAGATGCACTGCATCTTTAACTTTCAAAATTAATCATAACGCGCTTATTTTCAAGACGTCCTGCAATAGCCATTGTTTGACGGATTGCTGTAGCCATCGTTCCACGTTTACCAATTAAACGAGAAACATCTTCTTTAGCTGATACAACATTTAAGTTCACAATTTTCTTATTGTTTTTCGTCTCTTCAACTCTTAATGATTCTTTATCATTAACAAGTGGAAGAATAAGATCATATAATGTCTTTTCTAGTTTGTTCATTATTTTTGTTTCTTAGCTTGTTTTTCTTCATGGAAAGTTTTTAAAATACCTTCGCTTGAAAGAAGATTTCTTACAGTGTCAGATGGTTGTGCACCGTCATGTAACCATTTTAATGACGCTTCTTTGTTTAAAGTAACTTTATTATCAACTAATGCTGGGTTATATGTTCCTAAATTTTCAATAAATCGACCATCACGTGGTGATCTTGAGTCAGCGACAACGATTCTGTATACAGGTCTTTTTTTAGAACCCATTCTTCTTAATCTAATTTTTACTGCCATAATGTATTCCTCCTAATCCTGAATAATAATACCACATATAAAAAGCACTGTCAAGGTAAACTACTTAACAGCACTTTTATGGCGATCACCTTGACGAACTACACTATGAAGTCCATCAACCTTACGCATATTCGCAATAATATTATTTAAATGTTGAAGGTCATTTACATTAATTTTAACCTTCGATGTCACACTCATTGTATCCGTTTGTAGGCGTGAATTAATTTCCAGTAAATTTGCCTTATTTTGTGAAATGACTTGAATAATGTCCGCAACTAAGTTACTACGATCATTCGCTTCAATAATTAAGATACTTTCATATTTCGGATTCGTATCTACTTCTACCCACTCACAGAAGATGAGACGTTCTCTTTCTTGTTCAATGTTAACGCATGAATCACGGTGTATGGTTACACCTGCACCCTTTGTTACATAGCCACTAATATCATCATTTTTAACGGGATAACAGCACTGTGCAAGATTTATCATCATTGAATCAAGTCCCGCAACCTCAACTCCATACTTTGAACTTGAGACATCTTTTGCCCGTCTTAAGACTGGCTTTGCAGCCCGTATTTCTTCAGGTGTTTTGTTTAATTTAACCAAGCGTTCAAGTACGCGTGTTACTGATAAAGAATTTGAACCTAAGGCATAATAGAAATCTTCAATCGATGAGATGTTGAAACCTAATAAGGTACTTTGTAATTTCTTAGTCGTAAAGGCACTTTGTTCAATCTCACGTTTTTCAAGTTCCTTCTGCCACACAATTTTACCTTTATCAATAATTGGTTCACGTTCTTCACGTTCTAGTTTTTTATAAAATGATCTAATTCGTGATTTAGCAGCCGATGTCTTAACAAAACTTAACCAGTCATCATTCGGTCCTGTTGACTGTTTAGACGTCTTAATTTGAACGACATCACCGGTCTTAAGCTTTGTACTCAAGGGTACAAGATTACCGTTCACCGTTGCTCCAACAGCCTTATTTCCAATATCAGTATGAATACGATAAGCAAAGTCAATTGGTGTTGAATCTACAGGTAAGTCAATGACGCGTCCCTGTGGGGACATAACATAGACCGATGTATTAAATAAGTCATCTTGTAGATGTTGCATAAATTCTGTAGCATCTGAAATTTCTTGATTGTCCGTTAAATTAATAATATCTCTAAACCAATGTAGTTTTTCTTCAATTTCTTCTTGTTCTGCACGAGGGTTATATTCTGAACCTTCTTTATAGCGCCAGTGTGCCGCAACCCCTTTTTCCGCAACTTCATCCATTTTTTCTGTACGAATTTGAATCTCAAAAATATTACCATTAGGACCGATGACTGTCGTATGCAGTGATTGGTAGAGATTGAACTTTGGCATTGCGATATAGTCTTTTAAACGACCTGGAACAGGTGTAAAAATAGAGTGAATATAACCAAGTATTTCATAACATTCAAGCTCTGTTTTTGTAATAACACGAATTGCTAAAAGATCAAGAATTTCATCAAATGCTAAATTCTTTTTCTTCATCTTTCGATTAATACTGTACAAATGTTTTGAACGTCCAAATATTTTAAAGTTAATATTATGTTTTGATAATAAATTAGACAAATCTTCAATCATTTGATTAACATAATTATCACGTTCAGTTCGGCGTACTTCCACCATTTTCGCAATTTCAAAATAACGCTCACGATCCAAGTATAAAAAACAAAGATCTTCGAGTTCATTTTTTAATTCAAACATTCCTAAACGATGCGCTATTGGAACATATACATCTAATGTTTCTTTCGCAATCCGTTTTTGTTTTTCTTCAGACATATGTTTGAGTGTGCGCATATTATGCAGTCTATCAACGAGTTTAACGATAATTACACGAATATCATTAGCCATCGCAATAAAGATCTTACGATGATTCTCTGCCTGGTATTCTTCAAGATTATCAAAATTTAAATTACCAATTTTTGTAACTCCGTTAACAATCGTAAAAATATCTTTACCAAACTTTTCAATAAATTCTTCTTCAGTAATTTCTGTATCTTCAATCACATCATGTAAAATCCCTGCAATAATAGTTTGTGGACCAACATTAAGTGTTGCTAAAATATTGGCAACATGAATAATATGAACAATATAAGGCTCACCACTCTTACGAAACTGACCTTCATGCATTTTAAAAGCAAAATCGTAGGCTTCAACGATTCGTATTATATCTTCTTCATTATTAATATAATTACGAATGTGTTCAACGACATCTGCAAATGTCAATTCAAGTGTATTACTCATATTGTTCACCACCCTTCATGGATTATTCAAACTTAATATTTGATTAAGGTTAAAATTTCATGTCCTTTAATTAAGTCACGACATTTTAAATCTTCAAGTTCAATTAAGAATGCACAGCCTGCAACAACGCCACCAAGTTGTTCAACAAGCTTGATTGTTGCTTCTATTGTACCACCTGTAGCAAGTAAATCATCAACTACAAGCACTTTTTGACCTGGTTTGATTGCATCTTTATGCATGTGTAACTCATTTGATCCATATTCAAGATCATAGGCATAACTGATTGTTTCACGCGGAAGTTTGTTTGGTTTTCTAACTGGGATAAAGCCAATTTCTAAATTTGCAGCAACTGGGCACCCGAAAATAAAGCCACGAGATTCCGGTCCTACAATAACATCAACACTTAATTCTTTTGCAAATGTAGTCATTTGATCAACAGAATATTTATAAGCCTTACCATCTGACATTAAAGGTGTAATATCTCTAAACGTTACCCCTTCCTGTGGGTAGTTTTCAATTGACGCAATATAATTTTCTAATTTCATACTCATTCCTCCTAACCTAAGTATTATAGTTGTTAAATGATAATACTTCAACCAACTACCAAGATATTAAGCATTTTTTTCATAATTTATTTCATCAGCTTTGCATTAACACTTAAAATAGTTTAACTTTCAAGGTTATTATACTAAAAGATAAACACGAGCGTAAATAAAAAGCAAAGATTCATTAATAATTAACCTTTGCTAAATACAATCCGTTTGCCGGCATCTTATATATCGGCTGTTTTAATGTCGGATCATCTAAAATTCTTTTTACTTGATCATATTCTAAGCGATTTAAACCGACAAAATATACACTACCAATAAGCATTCTCACCATATAGCGAAGAAAATTACTACCTTCAATAATAAAGGTGAGTGTTTCATCATTTTCAATGATGTCAAAGCGAGAAATCGTTACAACTTGATTGGCCTTTACTTCAAGCTCGGTTGCATTAAAATTTGTAAAGTCGTGTGTTCCTATAAAGAGTTCACATGTTTTCTTCATGATCTCAAGATCAAATCCACCTTTTAAATACGTAATATAATTGTTTTTAAAAAGGTCGAAAGATCCAGTATGAATATGATAGTGATATTCTTTCGTTTTCGCACTATAGCGGGCATGAAATTCATCATTCACTTCTTCACAATCAATCACTTCAATGGATGCGGGTAAGAGATTATTCAATGCAAATTTTAAGCGTTTCATCGGTATATTGTGAATATTATCAAAGTTAAACACTTGTGCTAAGGCATGAACCCCCCGATCGGTACGCCCACTACCAATAACCTTTGTAGGCTTCTTGTTTAATGCTGACACTGCAGCATTAATACAAGCCTCTACTGTTTTAACATCAGGTTGATTCTTTTGACTTTGCCATCCATTAAATTGTGATCCATCATACTTAATCGTTACTTTAGTGTTCACAGTACAATCCGATAAACAATGAAACTGATGAGTACAAGCGCTGTAATTAAGGTCATCATTATATCTTGTATATCAATAGTATAAACACGATATCGTGTACGTTTTTCTCCTGGGTTGTATCCACGCGCTTCCATTGCATCTGCTAATTCTTCAGCCCGTTGGAAACTTGAGGCAAATAAAGGAATGATGAGTGCTAAAATTGAGCCAATCTTTTCTTTAATACTTCCCTCTTGAAAATCAACACCACGTGATGCTTGAGCCTTCATGATACGATTTGCTTCATCCAGTAAGGTCGGAATAAAGCGAAGTGCAATTGAAATAATCATTGCAATTTCATGGGATGGTACTTTAATAATTTTAAATGGAGCTAATAAGTCTTCAATACCAAAGGTTAAGTCCATTGGCTTTGTTGAAACCGTTAAAATTGTTGTCAAAGAAATCATGAGTACTAAACGGACAATGATATAGAGCGTTTGAATGATTGAATCTGTATATATTTTAATAAAACCGAGATTAATTAAAACAGGTCCTGTTTTAATGACAAGTGAATTTACTATAAATAGGAATATCATCATAAAGAGCATTGCGCGCATTGATCGGACTATCATCATCACA